>NZ_DFRA01000039.1:0-36174 GCF_002378465.1 Empedobacter sp. UBA3475
TTTGTTTACATCACACAATATAAAGCTGGAAGTTCCTATGAGAACAAATCAAAAAAACTATAAAGATCAGCCTTTTGTAATACGCAAATACAGAAAAAGGATAGAAACGTTATTCTCTCAACTCTGTGACCAGTTCATGATTAGACGTAATTACGCTAAAAGCTTTTTAGGCTTTAAAACAAGGATACTATCTAAAATACTCACGCTTACTATTATTCAAACAATAAACAGAAACCAAAATAGAAATATTAACAACTTAAAAATTAATATTATCTAAATGCACTACGGGTAGAAAAGTAATATTTTATGTCATAGAAAAAAAAACTATAAAAAATGATTACTTTTTCTTATTGCAAAATTTCAAGTACTTTCTTCTAAAGTTGTAATAAATATAGAAAATTCTAAAGCTACATCAGATATTAATCCTTCTTATAATGATAATAAAACAATTGATAGAGTAATTGTTCAACGATTAAAGTAAGAAGAATTATGATCAAAAATAGTCTATATTAAAAATAGTAATAAGTAGCAATTTTATATATTATAGCCCCTTATTAAGCAAAAGTTGGAAAAATAATTAACGTTATAAAAAAATATCTCTAAAGTTTATCTGTTAGATTAAGCTCCTTTTTAAGTGCTTTTGGTAGAATTCGGATAATATACTTTTCACGCCAGTTGACACCAATCACTGTTCCTACTTTTCCTGAGAATCCGCTAAGTATTCCTATTTTTATTTCGGCCATAATCTTAATTTTTTTATATTATTTAACAGTGAGTTAGTGGGGTAATATATTGGTTTTGAGGTTTTAAGATGCGATAGCTAGTATATGCCATTAATAACCGCTATTGTCCATTTTTGTCCAGTATGAAGGAGAGTAGAAAAAAGATGAAAAACATAACTTTCCTTTATTAGAGAGGGTTTGAAGCAAAAATGATAAGATTAGAAATAGTGTTTGTTCGAGTGTGCTTCGATAAAGGTTCGGAAAAATTGGGTGTTTTGTCGAATAATGGTCGAATGAATTTTGAACAAAATAGGGGTAAAGTAAAAAAAATAAATAGATTTTTATATGAAAGAGCAGTTGTTTTCTGATACTGTTGTTTTGGGATTATTTTTGTCTTTTGTGTAAAACCTTTATTTTTTTACTAGATAGCTATAGTGTATTTCAGTTTGATTTTCAAAATATGGATTTATATAAATTTTGATGTAATTATTTTACTTATTAAATAAAATAGTCATTATGAAAATCATAATAACTCATGAATAAAAAATGAATGAAATATAGTTTTGAAAAACGAGAATAATCTTTCTATCACTTTTTTATGAGCAAAAAAGTAATCAAAAAACTCTTGGCTGTAAACCTCTCTACTAAAAATGTTCTCATTTCACTAAAGATTTTAAAAACCCTACGGGCTAAAACCTTTTTTACGTTTTATTCAATCATTTTCTTAACGTGTGAGTTTTAATGCCAGTTTCTTAATTCTTTTTCAATATTCAAATTCATTTTAACAACGAGTTCTAAAACCGTCATTGCTGAAGAGTCGAGCGTCAATTCGGCGTAGTGAGCGTTAAAAATGATTTATGTTCGCATTTCATATGCGAATGTTCTAAAGCATTTAGTGAGTAGTCGTTATTGACCGACTTGTAGGCACGGACTTGATTTTTTTGGTTCGCTTTGGATCAAGCCAAAATTAATCTAATTCAATAATGCACTACGGGTTATATGTAGTTTTTTAAAGATATTGAAAATAATTGTTGTAAAGCATTTTTTAGTAAGGTATTTTGTACAATCAAAAAATGTTTCTATCTTTGAGATAGCCACAGAAAAGAAATGCAAACAATTAAAGAAAATATTAAACCTTTATTTGTTGGAATGAATAAGCAAACTTCTGCTTTACTTTCCAAAATTGTATTTGCTCAATATTCACACTAGAATATTGCAGATTATTTGTTGACGAATTTCGTCATCTATATCCCTTTTCATCAAAATAACAAACAAAATACGATATGCCACTTTATCATCATTTGGGAGAATTCCCACAAAAGCGACATACGGTATTCCGAAAACCAAATGGAGAATTATATGCAGAAGAATTAGTTTCTACGCATGGATTTTCGAGTACGTATTCCAATGTTTACCACTGTTATCCACCAACTTTGGTAAAAGCGATTAGCGAACCTTATTCGGTAGAGCCAAAAATTGCCCGCGCAAAACATTTAAAACATACCTCTTTAAAAGGTTTTAAAGTAGAACCTACCAAAGATTATTTAGAATCTCGTGTACCAGTTTTGGTTAACAATGATTTGCATATTTCATTGGCTGCGCCACAAGAATCGATGACTGATTATTTCTACAAAAATTCGATGGCGGATGAAGTAATTTTTATACACGAAGGTTCTGGAGTTTTAAAAACTGGTTATGGACAAATTGAATTTGAATATGGAGATTATTTAGTGATTCCACGTGGAATTATTTATCAACTTCATTTTAATGATTCTAATAACCGATTGTTTATTACAGAATCATTTAGCCCAGTTGAAACACCTCGTCGTTATCGCAATCATTTTGGACAATTAATGGAACATTCGCCTTTTTGCGAGCGTGATATTAAACGTCCTCAAAATCTTGAAACAAATGATGAACACGGAGATTTCAAGATTATGATCAAAAAAGAAGGATTAATTTATCCTTACGTTTATGGAACTCATCCTTTTGATTTTGTAGGTTGGGATGGTTATCATTATCCATGGGCTTTTTCTATTCATAATTTCGAGCCAATTACAGGGCGTATTCATCAGCCACCACCTGTTCATCAAACTTTCGAAGGTGCAGGTTTTGTGATTTGTAGTTTTGTTCCGCGTCTTTTCGATTATCATCCAAATGCGATTCCAGCACCTTATAACCATAGTAATGTCGATTCTGATGAGATATTATATTATGTGGATGGAGATTTTATGTCGAGAAAATCGGTGGAGAAAGGACAAATTACATTACATCCAGCAGGAATTCCGCATGGTCCACATCCTGGTACAGTTGAAAAATCAATTGGAGCGAAAGAAACACACGAATTAGCGGTGATGATTGATCCTTTCCGTCCATTGATGTTAACTGAACAAGCGTTAGAAATAGAAGATCCAGATTATTATAAATCTTGGCTTTATTAAAAGTTATGAGTTATGAGTTATGAGTTATGAGTTGCGCGATTTGTCATCGTGAACTTGTTTCAATATCTCATAAGTTAATTTGAAGAAAAGCTGGAATAAATTAAGCTTGGCGTAACTGTCATTCTGAGCTTGTCGAAGAATCTAAATAATTATAGTAAAACTTAATACATTTTACTTTTTACTGAATACAATAAAATAAAAAACACAATAAAAATGAGTACACAAACATTTGCTGAAAAAATAGCATTAGCACAAGACTTTCTTCCAATTAATGGAACCGATTATATCGAGTTTTATGTTGGTAATGCAAAACAATCTGCACATTATTACAAAACAGCTTTTGGATTTCAGGAAGTTGCGTATGCTGGCCCAGAAACTGGAGTGAGAGATAGAGCTTCTTATGTTTTACAACAAGGGAAGATTCGTTTGGTATTAACTTCTGGTTTAAAATCAGATTCTCCAATTTGTCAACATGCAATGAAACATGGTGATGGAGTTAAAATTTTAGCACTTTGGGTAGATGATGCGTACGATGCTTTTGAGCAAACAACGAAACGTGGAGGAAAACCTTATATGGAACCAACTACGATTACAGATGAGTTTGGTGAAGTAAAAATGTCTGGAATTTATACATATGGTGAAACCGTGCATATGTTCATCGAACGTAAAAATTATGAAGGTCCTTTTATGCCAGGCTATGTGAAGTCTGAATCAACATATCAACCAACAGATTGTGGTTTATTGTATGTGGATCACTGTGTTGGTAATGTGGGTTGGAATCGTATGAACGAGGCGGTTGCTTGGTACCAAGATGTAATGGGATTTGTAAATATTTTGTCGTTTGATGATAAACAAATCAATACGGAATATTCAGCATTAATGTCGAAAGTGATGAGTAACGGAAATGGTTATTCAAAATTTCCTATTAATGAGCCTGCAGAAGGTCAAAAGAAATCTCAAGTTGAAGAATATTTAGATTTTTACGAAGGAGAAGGAGTGCAGCATATTGCAGTTGCAACTAAGGATATTGTAAAAACTGTGACAGAACTTAAATCTCGTGGAGTAGAGTTTTTATCTGCGCCACCAGAGGCTTATTACGATATGATTCCAGAACGTGTGGGTGAAATTGATGAGGATATTAAGAAGTTACAAGATCTAGGAATTTTGGTTGATTGTGATGAAGAAGGTTATTTGTTACAAATTTTTACGAAACCAGTCGAAGATCGTCCAACATTATTCTACGAAATTATCGAGCGTCATGGAGCCCAATCGTTTGGAGCAGGTAATTTCAAAGCATTGTTCGAAGCCTTAGAAAGAGAGCAAGAACGTCGAGGAAATTTATAAATAGATATTTTTTTTAAAGCCATTGGATTATTTCTAATGGCTTTTTTCTTAATCAAATTTTAAGTTTTGTGTAAGGAGGTTTCAAATACATTTGTTCAATAAAATGAATGTGAAAATGAACCAAATTAAAACAAAAACGATAGTCATGAATTGTGTATTACTTTCAATATTTTCGATAAAAGGAAATGCACAAGATACAATTCAGCAAACTAAAACCGATTCTATTCAACTTGATTCTATTCCAAAGCAAACATTTAATCCAGAAGATAAAGTTTATCATTTCAACGCCAAAAAGTTGATTATTCCTGCGACTTTAATTACATACGGAAGTTTGAGTTTGGCAATTCCAGCATTGGATAATTTAAATAAATCTACTCAAAACGAAATTTTAGAAGATAAAACAAAAGGAAATAAATATGATAATTATACACAATATTTACCTGCAGCGGCGGTTTATGGATTGAATTTGGCTGGCGTTCAAGGGAAACATAATTTACGAGATCGTACAATAATTTTTGCAGCTTCTCAAATCATCAATACAGGTTTGGTAATGGGACTAAAGCACGCTGTGCAAGAGGAAAGACCCGATGGTACAAACAATCTTTCTTTTCCTTCTGGACATACGGCAAATGCGTTTTCTACGGCTCAATTTATGTTTCGAGAATACCAAGATTCTAATTTTTGGTTGAGTTTGGCTGGATATCCTTTGGCTGCTTTTACGGGTGTTTATCGTGTTATCAATAATCGCCATTGGGTTGGAGATGTTGTTGCTGGAGCGGGAATAGGAATTTTATCGACGGAATTGGCGTATTGGTTATTTCCTACGATTAACAATTGGTTTTATCCAAAAAATAAAGAATCAAAAGTGGCGACAATGGTTTTTCCTGTTTATCAAAATAATCAAGCTGGAGTTGGTTTGGTGATGAGGTTTTAATAGGTATGAGTTTTGGATAATGTAATAGCTACACTAAAAAAGGAAAATTTCAATGAATATTTCAACTAACATTCATTAGTTTTTATAAAAAATGATTATATTCAACGCTCAAAACTGCAAACAAATAAAATGAAGAATATAGAACTAACGATTCCAAAATTGGGAGAAAGTGTTGAGTCTGTACAGTTGGTTCGTTTTACAAAAAACGTTGGTGATTTCATTCATGAGGATGAAGTAATTGCCGAAGTTTCGACGGATAAAGTAGATTCTGATGTGCCTTCTACAACTGCTGGAAAAATTATTGAGTTTAGATTTAATGAAGGAGATGAGATAAAAATAGGAGAAGTTTTCGCTTTAATTGAGCCTTCAGAAACTCAACAACAATCAGCTCAAAAAACTGAAAATGTTGAAGAAAAAAAGATTGAAACTGTTACAATTTCACAAACTATAAATTCAATCGATACAAATCAATTTTTATCACCTTTGGTAAAAAGTATTATTCAAAAAGAAAATCTTCAATCAACTGATATTTCACAAATAAAAGGTTCTGGACGTGATGGAAGAATTTCGAAAAATGATGTAATGAATTATATTCAAAATAAATCATTTACAACTAATAATTCAAGTAATACTTTAAGTCAAAATAATATAGTTTCAAGTTCTTCTTTTGGAGCGAAAGATGAAATCATTGAGATGGATAAAATGCGTCAAGTGATTTCGAAACACATGAAAAAGAGTAAACAAACTTCGCCTCATGTGACGGCTTATGTTGAACCTGATGTAACGAATTTTGTGAAATGGCGCGAAGAAAATAAAGCTCCTTTTGAAGCAAAATACAAACAGAAATTAACGTTTACGCCGTTAATTGTAGATTGTGTTGTACGAGCAATTAAAGACTTTCCTATGATTAATGTATCAGTTGATGAGACTGAGACTAAAATAATCAAACACAATGAGATAAATATTGGAATTGCAACGGCTTTACCAAACAATAATTTGATTGTTCCTGTTATTCATCAAGCCAATGAATTAAATTTAGAAGGTTTAGCAAAAGGTGTAAATTCAATTGTAGATAAAGCAAGAAATAATAAACTTTCGCCAGATGATGTTCGTGGAGGAACGTTCACAATAAGTAATGTGGGGACTTTTGGTAATTTGATGGGAACGCCAATTATCAATCAACCTGAAGTGGCAATTTTAGCGACTGGTGTGATCAAGAAAAAACCTGCGGTTTTAGAAACTGAATTTGGAGATATTATCGTAGCAAGACAATTTATGTATTTGTCACTTTCGTTTGATCATCGTGTGATAGACGGATCTTTGGGAGGTGTTTTCTTGAAACGAATTTCAGATTACATGGAGAATTGGGATGTTAACACGCAAATTTAATCAGAATGGAAACCACATTATCAACAAGAACATTACTTAAACAAGCATACGAATTATTGGTTACTGCAAAATCTTTAACCGAATTATACGAAGAAAATAAAGCTGTAACAAGCAAATATGTACACGCAACAGCGCGTGGACACGAAGCAATTCAAATTGCAACAGGATTACAATTATTACCACAAGATTATTTAAGCGCTTATTACCGTGACGATGCAATGTTACTATCAATCGGAATTACGCCTTATGAATTGATGCTGCAATTATTAGCAAAACGCGACGATATTTTTTCTGGAGGAAGAACCTATTATTCTCATCCAAGTTTGCGTCGTGATAATATGCCGAAAATTCCACATCAGAGTAGTGCAACGGGAATGCAAGCGATTCCAACAACGGGAATTGCGATGGGAATGCAGTACAAAGAATTAGAAGGTCTTTGTGACGAAGATGTAAAACCAATTGCGGTTTGTTCATTAGGAGATGCGTCTTGTACAGAAGGCGAAGTGGCAGAAGCTTTCCAAATGGCAGCACTGAAACAATTGCCAATTTTATATTTGGTTCAAGATAACGAATGGGATATTTCTGCATCGGCAGATGAAATTCGTGCGCAGGATATCGCCCATTATGCGAAAGGTTTCAAAGGTTTAGAGGTTTTTGTGGTTGATGGAACGGATTTCTTGGCTTCTTTTGAAACGATTCAACGTGCAATTGAAATTATTCGTACAGAACGTCGTCCGATTTTGGTTCATGCAAAAGTTCCTTTATTGAATCATCATACATCTGGCGTTCGCAAAGAATGGTACAGAGATGATTTAGAGGAAGCACAATCTCGTGATCCTTACGAAAAATTAAAGGATACATTATTAAATGAAGGTTTCGATGAAATTGATTTAATCGAAATTGAAAATAAGATAAAAGAACAAGTTCAGGCTGAATATCAAGAAGCGTTAAAAGCAGAAGATCCTCATCCCGAAGATTTATATACGCATGTTTTTGCGCCAACACCGATTAACGAAGAAAAAGGAAATCGTTCACCAGAAGGAAAAGAAAAAACAGTAATGGTAGATTCTGCATTATTTGCGATTCGCGAATTGATGGCAGAACATCCAGAAGCTTTATTATATGGACAAGATGTAGGATTGCGTTTGGGCGGAGTTTTTCGTGAAGCAGCAACTTTAGCAAAACAATATGGTAAAAATCGTGTATTTAATACACCAATTCAAGAAGCGTTTATAATCGGATCTACAGTTGGAATGTCTGCAGTTGGCTTAAAACCAATTGTTGAGGTGCAATTTGCAGATTATATTTGGCCAGGTCTTAATCAATTGTTTACAGAAGTAGCGCGTTCTAATTACTTATCGAATGGTAAATGGCCTGTTTCGATGATTTTACGTGTGCCAATTGGTGCGTACGGAAGTGGAGGCCCTTATCATTCAAGTTCTGTAGAAAGTGTTTTGACGAATATTAAAGGAATTAAAATTGCGTATCCATCTACTGGAGCGGATTTGAAAGGTTTGATGAAAGCAGCTTATTACGATCCAAATCCTGTGGTAATGCTAGAGCACAAAGGGTTGTATTGGAGTAAAATAAAAGGAACAGAAGATGCTGCGACAGTTGAGCCGGACGAAGATTATGTATTGCCTTTTGGTAAAGCACGTGAAGTTTTAACGGCTGAATCTTCTCAAAATCATAATTCTGTTTCGATTATTACATACGGAATGGGAGTGTATTGGGCAAAACAAGCGGCAAAGGGTTTTCCTAATCAAGTCGAAATTATCGATTTAAGAACTTTAGTTCCGTTAGATGAAGAAACAATCTTTAATAGTGTAAAAAAACACAATCGTTGTATTGTTTTGACAGAAGAAGCGAAGCAAAACTCTTTTGCACAGAGCATTTCAGGCTTAATTAATGAAGAGTGTTTTGAGTATTTAGATGCACCAATTCGTGTGTTAGGAGCGCAAGATATGCCAGCAATTCCATTAAATTCGACTTTAGAAACAGAAATGTTACCAAATGCAGAAAAGTTAAAGGTGTTGATTAATAATGTTTTATATTATTAATTAGTGTGATAGTTAATTATAATTGTAAATTTTACACCAAAAAAACTAACGTTCGTTAGTTTATGTTAATTTTTTGATTAAATTTGTTGTTATCAAAAATCAAAATCTGCAAAAATTATGATATTTAATCCCGAGATAGAACAAATGCCAATTGAAAAATTGCGCGTTCTTCAAAACGAAAGACTTCAAAACATGTTACAAAAAGTGTACAACAATGTACCTTTTTATAAAGAAGCATTTGATGCGGCTGGAATAAAACCAGAAGACATCAAAGGTGTTGAAGATCTACACAAATTACCTTTCACCAAAAAAACACATTTAAGAGAGAACTATCCGTTCGGATTATTTGCAGAACCAAAGAGCAACGTAATCCGTTTACATTGTTCAAGCGGCACAACAGGAAAACCAACTGTTGTAGGTTATACCAAAAATGACATCGAATTATTTTCAGAAGTAGTAGCACGTTCTTTAGCGGCTTCTGGATGCGAACCAGGAATGACATTACAAAATGCTTATGGTTATGGTTTGTTTACAGGAGGTTTGGGATTACATTATGGAGCAGAAAAGTTAGGAATGACAGTTGTTCCTATTTCTGGTGGAAATACTGAAAAACAAATTATGTTGTTGAAAGATTTTCAGGCTGATGCGATTTGTGCAACACCATCGTATGCATTAACAGTAGCTGAGGAAATCAAGAAAAGAGGCGAATCATTAGAAAGCTTAAATCTTAAGTTTGCTATTTTAGGATCAGAACCATGGTCAGAAGCATTACGCCAAGAAGTAGAAGGAAGTTTAAACATCAAAGCTTCTAATATCTATGGATTGAGCGAAATTATCGGACCTGGTGTATCTAATGAAGATTATGAAGAGCAAGGAACAGGATCTTACATTTGGGAAGACCACTTCTTTCCAGAGATTGTAGACGAGAAAACAGGTGAGCCTGTGCCTTATGGACAACCTGGAGTTTTAGTGATTACAACGTTAACAAAAGAAGCTTTACCATTGGTGCGTTATTGGACGGGAGATATCACAACCCTTACGTACGAATATTCTAAGAAAAGAACGCATATCAAAATGGGACCAATTATTGGTCGTGCAGATGATATGATGATTATTAGAGGTGTAAATTTCTTTCACACACAAATCGCTGATTTTATTCCAGAATTTCCAGAATTATCGCCAAATTATCAAGTAGTTTTAACAAAACCTAAAAATATGGATGCTGTAGAAGTTGGATTTGAAATTAATCCTGACTATTTTGCAAGCCAAGGTTTCACTTGTGATAATTTGAACGACGAATCTAATCATGCATGTTGCAAATTAATCTCTAATATTCACAAAAAAATTAGAGACAATATTGGATTAGGAATGAATGTTAAATTGTATCAAGTTGATGAACTTCCGAAAAGTGAAGGAGGAAAATTAAACCGAATCATCGATAACAGACATTTATAAATATATGCCTAAACAAAGTAAAAAAGAACTGATTATTCAAGAAGCTGCCTTAATCTTTAAACAAAAAGGTTATTCGGCAACATCAATGCGCGAACTGGCTGAAAAGGTTGGAATGGAAGCGGCAAGTTTATACAATCACATTCGTTCGAAGGACGAAATTTTAGAAGAGATTTGTTTTAAAGTTGCTAATCAATATGTTTCTCACATTAGCTCGATCGAAGATACAAACGAATCAAATGTTCAGAAATTGAGAGATTTAATTCAATTGCATGTCAGAATGATTATTGATGAGCCAAACGAAGTTTCTGTTGCAAATAATGATTGGAAAAATCTTTCGGATACGAAAAAGGATTTGTATAAAACAATTCGAAAAGGATACGAAAAAAGAATCGCTAATCTTATCAAAGCAGGAATTGCAGCAGGCGAATTTAAAGACTTGAATGTTTCGGTTGCTTTATTTACTTTATTATCATCATTACGTTGGATAGAATTGTGGTACAAACCTGGACGAGATATCTCACCAGAGCAATTAGAAAATGACTTAATGACACTATTAATTAACGGATTTCAAAAATAATATGGCTATAAATTTTCACCAATTACGCGTTAAAAATGTAAAAAAGGAAACACCAGATTGTGTATCCGTTACATTTGAAGTGCCAGAAGAATTAAACCAAGAATTCAAATTCAAACATGGTCAATATTTAACGTTTAAGAATTTTCACAATAACGAAGAAATTAGACGTTCTTACTCAATTTGTTCAAGTCCTTTGGATAATGAATTAAGAGTTGCTGTAAAGAAAATTGAGGATGGAATTTTCTCGACATTTGTTAACGATACAATCAAAGTTGGCGATGTTCTTGATGTAATGACTCCACAAGGAAATTTCTTTACAGAAGTACACGAAGACAACAAAAAATTATATGTAGGAATTGTGGCGGGATCTGGAATTACACCAGTACTTTCTATCATCAAAACAGTTCTACAAACAGAACCTAACAGTCAATTTGTACTGTTATATGGAAACAGAAACAAAGGTTCGATTATTTTTAAAGAAGAAATCGAAGCATTAAAAAATAGATACATGGAACGCATTAGCGTTTACAATATCTTGAGTCGTGAAACGGCTGATGCTGAGATTTTGAGTGGTCGTATTGATAAAGCAAAAATTGAATATTTCTTGCAAAATATGATCGATCCAAAAGAAGTAAGCGAAGTTTTCCTTTGTGGTCCAGAAGAAATGATTTTAAGCGGTCGTGACGCTTTTGTAGAAGCAGGAGTTGATGCAAAACATTTGCATTTCGAATTATTCTATAGTGCATCTGCAGAAGCGAAAAAGGTAGAGCGTCAAAAAGCTGTAAAACAATCAGACGATACAATGAGTAAAGTAACCATCAAATTAGATGCAACAGCTTTACAGATTGATTTGGGTTACAATGGCGATACAATCTTAGATGCGGCTTTACAAAACGGAGCTGATTTACCTTATGCTTGTAAAGGTGGTGTTTGCGCAACTTGTAAGTGTAAAGTAGAGAAGGGTGAGGTAGAAATGGACATCAACTACTCACTTGAGCCAGATGAATTAGAAAGAGGATTTGTATTAGCGTGTCAAGCGCACCCTCGTTCTGCAGAAGTCGTGGTAGATTTTGATGCCAAATAATCAACTTTAAAAACGTTTAGAAATGAGTGCAAAAGAAATTGATTTTCAAGAAATCTTCGATAATAAGATTGAAAATGAAGTTCGTATCGAACCAAAAGACTGGATGCCAGACGCATACCGTAAAACATTAATCAGACAAATCTCTCAACATGCTCACTCAGAAATTGTTGGGATGTTACCAGAAGCAAACTGGATTACAAGAGCGCCTTCATTAAATAGAAAGAAAATCTTATTAGCGAAAGTTCAAGACGAAGCTGGTCACGGATTATACTTATATTGTGCTGCTGAAACATTAGGTGTTTCCCGTATTCAAACATTAAATGATTTACATTCAGGTAAAGCTAAATATTCATCAATCTTCAATTATCCAACCCTTACTTGGGCAGATATCGGAATGATTGGTTGGTTGGTAGATGGAGCTGCGATTCTGAATCAAGTTCCATTATGTAGAACTTCTTACGGACCTTATGCTCGCGCAATGGTACGTGTTTGTAAAGAAGAATCTTTCCACCAAAGACAAGGTTACGAAGCATTAGTGGTATTATCAAAAGGAACACCAGAACAAAAAGCGATGTTGCAAGATGCAATGAATCGTTGGTGGTGGCCTACATTAATGATGTTTGGACCAAAAGATGAAGAATCATCAAACTCAGAATTATCAATGAAATGGAGAATCAAACGTTTCTCGAATGACGAATTACGTCAACGTTTCGTGGATATTTCTATTCCTCAAGCCGAATATTTAGGATTAACTATTCCAGATCCAGATCTAAAATTCAATGAAGAAACAGGTCACTACGAATTCGGAGAAATTGATTGGGAAGAATTCTGGAATGTTGTGAAAGGAAACGGTAAATGTAACAAACAACGTTTGGATGCTCGCCGTAATGCTCACAACGAAGGAGCTTGGGTTCGTGAAGCTGCAATAGCTTACCACGAAAAAAGAAAACAAAGAGAATTAGAAAAAGAACAACGCAAAAACGCATAAAAAGATGGAAAATAGAGATTGGCCTTTATGGGAAGTATTCATTAGAAGTAAACAAGGGTTAGACCACAAACACGTTGGGAGCTTACATGCTGCTGATGCTACAATGGCACTAGAAAATGCACGTGATGTTTATACGCGTCGTTTAGAAGGTGTAAGTATTTGGGTGGTAGAATCTGCTAATATCCATGCTTCTAATCCTGATGAAGCAGAACAATTTTTTGATCCTGCAGAAGACAAAGTTTACCGTCATCCAACTTTTTATGATGTACCAGAAGAAATTAAAAACATGTAATTTATGACAAGTACAGTTTATCAAAACAATCAAAATTACATCGATTTTATCTTGCATTTAGCGGATACAAATCTAATTTTGGCACAACGTTTATGTGAATGGTGTGGTCATGGTCCAATTTTAGAACAAGACATTGCAATGTCTAATATGGCGTTGGATTTATTAGGTCAAACTTCTAATTATTATAACTATGCGGCTGAAATGATCGGAAATGGAGCAACTGAAGATACGTTAGCAATGTTACGTGAAGAGCGTGAATATAAAAACTTATTGTTGGTTGAATTACCAAACGGACATTTCGGAGACACAGTTGCACGTCAATTCTTTTACGATTCTTACCATGCGTTATTGTTAGAGCAATTTTTGAAAGTAAAAGATCTTAAATTACAAGCCATCGCTGAAAAATCATTGAAAGAGGTAAAATATCACTTAAAATGGTCATCAGAATGGATGATTCGTTTAGGAGATGGAACACAAGAATCTCACGATAAAATTCAGGAAGCTGTAAACAATATTTTACCTTATGTAAAAGAAGCATTTTTATTAGCACCTTACCAAAAAGCTTTAGTTGAAGAAGGATTAATTTCAAGCCCAGAAGAATTTCAAGCAACTTGGTTAGCAAATGTAAAAGCAATTTTAGACGAAGCGACAATCGAAGCTGATGTAGAAAATGCGTTTGTACAAAAAGGAGGTAAAGAAGGTCTTCATACAGAGCATTTAGGATTTATCTTAACAGATTTACAATATTTACAAAGAACTTATCCAGATTCGCAATGGTAACCGAAAAAGAAATTTGGCACTACATGGAGGAAGTCGCTGATCCAGAAATTCCTGTAATTAGTGTAATCGATCTTGGTGTTGTGCGTAAAATTGAATTAATTGACCAAGAAAGTGTCAACGTTACAATTACGCCAACCTATTCTGGATGTCCTGCTATGAGTGCAATTTCAATTTCTGTTCGTTTAAAATTAATCGAAAAAGGATTCAAAAATATCAATGTCATTAATCAGTTGAGCCCTTCGTGGTCAACTGATTGGATGACAGAAGAAGGAAAGCAAAAAATGAAGGCTTATGGAATTGCGCCTCCAACTAAAAATCCTTCGAGCGATGAGCTCTTTTCAGACGAACAAAATGTAGAATGTCCACAATGTGGCTCTACAGATACCAGACTTATCAGTCAATTTGGTTCTACGGCCTGCAAAGCTATGTATCAATGCAATAGTTGCCACGAACCATTTGATTATTTCAAATGTCATCACTAAAAAATTATGGAAAATTCAACATCAATCCTATACACACAAGAGGGAGGAATTGCTACGATTACGTTGAATCGTCCTTCTGTTTTTAACAGTTTTAATCAGGAAATGATTAAATCTCTTCAACATCACTTGGATGTTGCAGCTCAAGATGTTTCTGTTCGTGCAGTGGTTTTAACTGGAACGGGAAAAGCATTCTGCGCTGGTCAAGATTTAGGAGAAGTTTTAGAAGAAAAAGAAATCGACTTCAATAAAATCGTTCAAGAAAATTACAATCCATTGGTTCTTAAAATTAGAAATATGGACAAACCAGTTGTTGCTGCTGTAAACGGTGTTGCTGCCGGTGCGGGAGCAAATTTAGCTTTGGCTTGTGACATTGTTGTTGCGAAAGAATCGACAAATTTCATTCAAGCTTTTTCTAAAATTGGTTTAATCCCAGATTGTGGAGGAACTTATTTCTTACCTCGTTTAATTGGACTTCAAAAAGCAACTGCTTTAATGATGCTTGCAGATAAAGTTTCGGCGGCTCAAGCAAAAGAAATCGGAATGATTTATGAGTTTTTTGCTGATGATATTTTCGATGCTGAAGTTGCAAAGATTGCTGATAAATTAGCCAATCTTCCAACAAAAGGTTTGGCTTATACAAAGAAATTATTGAATCAAACATTTAATAATTCAATCGAAGAACAATTAATTCAAGAAGGATTATTTCAAGCTAAATCAGGGAATACATCAGATTATCAAGAAGGTGTAGACGCATTTATCGAGAAAAGAAATCCTGTTTTTAAAGGCGAGTAAGAAATGAAAAAAATAGGAATTATTGGTGGTGGAGCAATGGGGTCTGGAATTGCGCAAGTTTTTGCTCAATCTGGTCATCCAGTTGTTTTATATGACACAAATAAAGAAGCTTTAGATCGTTCAAAACAAAACTTAGCGAAGACATTCGAGAAGTTAGTGGCGAAAGAAAAATATACTGCTGAAAAAGCACAAGAAATTCAAAACAATATCGAATATGCAGATAGCTTAACCGCTTTTGCATCGATTGATTTGATGATTGAAGCAATTATTGAAAATTTAGATATTAAAAAATCAGTTTTCAAACAAGTGGAAGAACTCGTTTCTGACGAATGTATTTTAGCTTCAAACACTTCTTCATTATCAATTGCATCAATTGCATCTGCGTGTTCAAAACCAGAACGTGTTATTGGAATTCACTTTTTTAATCCTGCGCCTTTAATGGCTTTGGTAGAGATTATTCCAGCCGTTCAAACGCGAGAAGATTTAGCAGAAGAAGTAAAAGCCTTGATTCAATCTGTTGGTAAATTACCTGTAATTACGAAAGATACGCCAGGATTTATTGTCAATCGAGTGGCTCGTCCATTTTATAGCGAATCAATTCGTTTATTAGAAGAAGGAGTTGCAGATGCAGAAACAATAGACTTTGCGATGACTTCTGTTGGAGGTTTCCGTATGGGACCCTTCGAATTAATGGATTTTATCGGTCATGATGTGAATTATCGTGTAACCGAATCGGTTTTCGAATCATTCTTTTATGATCCAAGATTTAAACCATCTTTCTCTCAAAAACGCTTATTCGAAGCTGGATATTACGGACGTAAATCTAGTCGAGGATTCTACAATTATGCAGAAGGAGTGGAGAAAAAAGTACCATCTCAAGATCAAGCTTTATTAGAAAAAATATACAAACGTGTTTTGGTGATGTTAATCAACGAAGCAGCTGATGCTTTATTTTTAAACATTGCAAACCGTGAAGATTTAGATACGGCGATGACAAAAGGTGTAAATTATCCAAAAGGATTATTGAAATGGGCGGATGAATATGGACTGGAAAATGTACAAAATGATTTAGATGAATTGTACAATTATTATCACGAAGATCGTTACCGTTTAAGTCCAATTATCAGAAATTTCGTCAAAGAAAATAAAACATTCTACTAAAAATTATCAAAAAAATGGAACCACAAAAGTTATTAAATAGAATGCTTGACCACGATAAATTTAGTGAATGGTTAGGTTTAGAAGTAATCGAAGTTAGAGAAGGATATGCAAAATTACAAGCAGCAATTCGCCCAGAAATGATGAACGGAGTAGGGTCTGTTCACGGAGGCGTAACGTTTGCGATGGCAGATTCTGCTTTTGCTTTTTCTTGTAATATGTACAATAATATTTCTGTAGCCTTAGATGTTCATATTTCATTTACGAAAGCTGGACGCAATGGAGATGTTTTTACAATCGAATCGCAAGAGATTTCTTCGACAAAAAGAACAGGTATTTACGATATCAAAGTTACAAATCAACATAATGAATTAATTGCTTTATTTAAAGGAACTTGCTTTAGAACAGGTAAACCTTTAATTGAAGAATAAATTTTATAAATTGCCTAAAGCATAATGTTTTAGGCATAAAGCTTTAAAACAATGAACCAAACATATATAATAGATGGAGTTAGAACTCCAATTGGTAAATTAAAAGGTGGATTATCTGCTGTTCGTCCAGACGATATGGGGGCAATGGTAATCGCCGAATTATTAAAAAGAAATCCATCAATTGATCCTGCTGCATTCTACGATGTAATTTTAGGTAATGCAAATCAAGCAGGAGAGGATAACCGTAATATAGCTCGTATGTCGGCTTTATTATCTGGATTACCTTACACAGTTCCAGGTGAAACAGTGAATCGTTTATGTGCTTCTGGCTTATCAGCTGCAATTGCAGCATCGAGAGCAATTCAGGTTGGTGATGCACAATTAATGATTTCTGGTGGAGCAGAATCGATGACACGTGCACCTTTAGTAATTTCTAAATCGGCTTCTCCATTTGGTGGTGATGCACAAATTTATGACTCAACTTTTGGTTGGCGTTTTATTAACCCAAAAATGAAAGAAATGTGGGGAGTTGATGGAATGGGTAATACAGCTGAAAATTTAGCAGAGCGTGATAATATTTCGCGTGATGATCAAGATTTATTTGCGGTTTGGTCTCAACAAAAAACGGCTGCTGCGCAAGCGAATGGACGTTTAGCGAAAGAGATTGTTCCTGTTGTTATTCCACAACGTAAAGGTGATGCTATTATTTTTGATATAGATGAATTCCCAAAGAATAATACAACAATGGAGATTTTATCAAAGTTACGCCCAGCTTTCAAAGCAGATGGAACGGTAACTGCGGGTAATGCTTCTGGGCTTAATGATGGTGCGGCAGCGAATATTTTAGCTTCTGAACAAGCGATTAAAGATTTTGGTTTAACACCAATGGCACGTATTGTTTCTTCTGGTGTTGCAGGTGTTGAGCCTCGCATTATGGGAATTGGACCAGTGAATGCAACTAAAATTGCATTAGAAAAAGCTGGTTTAACAATGAATGATATTGATGTAATTGAATTAAATGAAGCTTTTGCAGCGCAATCTTTAGCATGTACGCGTGCATTAGGTTTAGTAGATAACGATTCTCGTATCAATCCAAATGGTGGAGCTATCGCTTTAGGACATCCACTTGGAATGTCAGGAGCGCGTATCTTAAATTCTGCGGCTTACGAATTACAAGCTACAGGAAAACGTTATGCATTGGTTACAATGTGTATCGGTTTAGGACAAGGTTACGCTGTAATTATTGAAAGAGCATAAAATAGTTATTCGAAATTCGAAGTTAGTTTTTCGAGTAATACTAAGTTCGAATTTCGTCAAACGAAAAACTATATTAGAAAAATGATTTACGAATTCAAAGGATATAAACCCGTTGTTCATCCAACAGCATTTATTCATCCGCAAGCTGTGGTGACAGGAAATGTGATTATTGGGAAAGATGTTTACATTGGTCCAGGTTGTGCGTTACGTGGTGATTGGGGACAAATTATTATCGAAGATAATTGCAATGTACAAGAAAATTGTACGATTCATATGTTTCCAGGAACAACAGTTCATTTAAAAGAAAAAGCGCATATCGGTCACGGCGCAATTATTCACGGCGCAACAATTGGTCGTAATTGTATGGTTGGGATGAATGCAGTTGTTATGGATAATGTTGTGGTAGAAGACGAATGTATTGTTGGTGCTTTAGCTTTTGTAAAGGCTGATACACATATTCCGACAAGAAGTGTAGTGGTTGGAAATCCTGCAAAAATCGTAAAACAAGTTTCGGATCAAATGATCGAATGGAAAGATCAAGGTACTCAACAATATATGCAATTACCAAGTGATTGTCATGATAGTTTAAAACCTTGTGAACCATTAACAGAAGTTCCAGATTATTATTACGAGTCAATGGCTTCGAATTATAAAACGTGGAATGAAAGTAAGTAAAATGTAAAAAGTATTATGTAAAATGTCATACTGAACTTGTTTCAGTATCACACTTAAATTTAATGAGATTCTGAGATGAACTCAGAATGACAAAAACTTATAACTTAATACTTACGACTTATAACTAAAAAAATACACAAACAACATAAAAATGGCTAAACAATTAGAAAATTATGCTTTAGGACAATGGACAAAAGGTTCGTCTGAAGGGCAAATGTTATATAACGCCATCAATGGCGAAGAAATAGGAACTGCATCATCAGCTGGATTAGATTTCGGTGCGATGATGGATTATGCACGTACAGTTGGTGGACCAGTTTTACGTAAAATGACGTTCCAAGAAAGAGGTTTAATGTTGAAAAAATTAGCCTTATACTTAATGGATCGTAAAGAAGAATTTTACACGGTTTCTTGGGCAACAGGTGCGACTCGTGCAGATTCTTGGGTTGATATTGAAGGAGGAATTGGAAACTTATTTGCCAATGCATCTTTACGACGTCAATTCGGAGATCAACCATTTTATGTTGAAGGAGAAACGCATAAAATCTCTAAAAACGGAACATTCTTAGGTACACATATTTTAACACCAAAACGAGGTGTTGCAATTCATATTAATGCATTCAATTTCCCAGTTTGGGGAATGTTAGAAAAAGTTGCGGTTAATTTATTGGCTGGAGTTCCAGCTATTGTAAAACCTGCGACAATTACTTCTTTCTTAACGGAAACTGTTGTTCGTGCAATCATTGAATCTGGAATTTTACCTGACGGTGCTTTACAATTAATCACAGGTTCAGCAAACGGAATTTTAGATAATGTAGAGTCAGAAGATGTTGTAACATTTACAGGTTCTGCTTGGACAGGACAAATGTTAAAAGCACATCCAAGAATTACTTCAGAAGGTGTTCCATTCAACTTAGAAGCAGATTCTTTAAACGCTTGTGTTTTAGGAGAAGATGTACAAGTTGGCTCACCAGAATTTGATATTTTTATTAAAGAGGTTACACGTGAAATGACAACTAAAGCAGGACAAAAATGTACAGCGGTTCGTCGTGCATTGGTGCCAGCTCATTTGGTTGAGGATGTTCAAATCGCTTTAGGACAACGTTTAGCAACGACTACAATTGGAGATCCAAATGTGGAAGGTGTTCGTATGGGAGCTTTAGCGGGAGCAACGCAAGTTAAAGAAGTTCGTGAGAAAGTAGAAGAATTAGCTAAATCGCAAGAAATTATTTTTGGAAACTTAGATAATTTCGAAGTGAAAGGTGCTGATAAAAACAAAGGTTCTTTCATTTCTCCAATTTTATTTTTAAACAACGATCCATTCAATAAAACTGATGTTCACAACATCGAAGCTTTTGGACCAGTTTCTACAATTATTCCTTACAACGGAACTGCTGAAGCAATTGAGTTAGTTCGTATGGGGAAAGGATCGTTAGTTTGTTCGATTGTTACTGCGGATAATGATATCGCAACAGAATTTGTATTGAATGCAGGTTCTTTACACGGACGTATCGTTATTTTGGATGCAGAATGTATAAAAGAATCGACAGGTCACGGATCACCACTTCCATTATTAGTACACGGAGGTCCAGGTCGTGCAGGTGGAGGAGAAGAAATGGGAGGTAAGCGTGGTGTATTACACTATATGCAACGTACAGCAATCCAGGGTTCTCCAAATAAACTAACAGCTGTTACTCAACAATACCAATATGGAGCAAATTATATCGAAGAAGATAAACATCCATTCGCGAAGCATTTCGAAGAAGTTAAAGTTGGTGATACATTAATCACAGCAAAACATACGATTCAACAATCAGATATTAATGCATTTGCAGCTTTATCTGGCGATAATTTCTATGCACACGTTGACGCAACTTCTTTAGAAGGAACTATTTTTGAGCGTAATGTTGCTCACGGATACTATTTATTGTCTAAAGCGGCAGGTTTATTTGTTTTAGCGAAAAAAGGTCCAGTTTTATTAAACTATGGTTTAGATGAATGTCGTTTTGTGAAGCCTGTATATCCAGGTTCTACAATTGGAGTGCGTTTTACGTGTAAAGAAAAAATCGATCAAGAGAAAAAAGATGAAAACGATGTGGCAAAAGGAATTGTTCGTTGGTTGGTTGATATTTACGACGAAACGGGAGAAACAGTTGGTATTGCAACAATTTTAACAATGGTTAAAAAATTAAATCAAGATTAATATAATGTGAGAATGTGGTAATTTGTTAATGAGAAGATGATTTAGAATCATTTTCAAATTGAAAAATTACGTGAAATATTTGTCATGCTGAGCATGTCGAAGCATCTCAAATTATTAATTGTTTTGATTCAAACAATTAAACATATAATGAATAATTTATTAGTTAAATTTGCTCATTACCACATTTAAAAAAATTATCAAATTAGATATGGAAGCATACGTAAAATCAGATATACAAAATGGAATTGGTACAATTGAATTCTTTCACCCGCAAAGTAATTCAATGCCAGGTTCTCAATTAAGAAATTTAGCAACAGAAATTGAAAAATTAGGAAACGATGACGAAGTAAAAGTTATTGTTTTAAAAAGTGCTGGAGATAGAACATTCTGTGCTGGTGCATCTTTTGACGAATTAATTTCAATCAAAGATCGTGAAACTGGTCTAGAATTTTTCTCAGGATTTGCACATGTTATCAACGCAATTCGCAAAGCACCAAAATTTGTTTTAGCACGTATTCAAGGTAAAGCAGTCGGAGGTGGAGTTGGAATTGCTTCGGCAGCAGATTATACTTTTGCAACAGAATTTGCATCTGTAAAGTTATCAGAATTAGCAGTAGGTATCGGACCGTTTGTAGTTGGACCTGCTGTAGAACGTAAAGTTGGAAATTCTGCTTTTACACAAATGGCGATTAATGCAACTGAATTTCAGTCGGCTGATTGGGCGAAAGAAAAAGGTTTGTATGCAGAAGTTTATGCAAATGCAGTTGAAATGGATGAAGGCATCGATATTTTAGCTAAAAAATTAGCTAATTCAAATCCAGAAGCAATGAAACATTTGAAACGTGTTTCTTGGGAAGGAACAGAAAATTGGGATGAGTTATTAATCGAGCGTGCAAAAATTTCGGGTGAATTAGTTTTATCAGAATTTACGATTAACGCGATTAACAAATTCAAAGCAAAATAAGAATACAATATAGTTTATAAAAAAATCCACTTCAAAATGAAGTGGATTTTTTTTATAATTTAAAATACTCGTCTTTATAATATTTACTTTTCTTTACATATAAAATATCTTTTTCTGGATTGAGAATTAGATTGAAACGTTTAATCAAATCGCCACCCATAATATTTTTGTGTTGAATTTTTATTGTACTATCAAAAAATGACATTGGTACATTTTTGAATGTTTGATTTGCCAATTCGAAATTAGGTAAAATTGATTTTTTGGAAAGTATTACATTACCAGCAGCATCATTTAGTTTTGATTCTCCAATAATTTCAAATTTTTCTAATAATTTATTTTCTTTGGCAAAATCATCCGAAATCATCAATGCTCCAGAAAAACCTGTGTGAATCATAAACTCTGTTTCAATCGGTTTTTTGTCAATAAATGGAAAAGCTTTTATATACAGTGTTTCTTGAGAATATCTCGAATTTAATTTTGTATACTTTTTTAGTTTGGTAGGAGCTTTATCATAAACATATAATTTATTCTCATCAAAATTGATTTCTAAATATTTTCCTTCAAAAAATTTCAAACCAATTTTTCCATCACTCTCATGTCCAGATTGTTTGTCAATAAAAATTGGAATTTTGCTGAACTCTTCATTACCAAATTTAATCACATTGCTTTGACTCATTTTCATATCCGAATATCCAGCCCAAGATGTCACATTGTTTAAGGTATCAGAAATCGAAATAGATTTCATTTTTTTATACGAATCTTCAATAATTGTAATATAATCAGAGCCTGTATGTAACATCAATTGCACCGTATCTTTTTGATTGATAATAACTGGTACTAAAATATTGTTGTATTTTGTTAATCGAAATGGTATTTCTTTTACGATATTCTGCCCGAAAATTACAATTGAAATAATAGTAAAAAGTAACGAAAATATTATCTTTTTCATTTAGTTGTATAATTTCATTAAAAGTAAACTAATTTGTAGAAATGATTAATATGCTATAATTAAAAATATTCCTTTTAAATTTGTGGTATGGGAGTAGCTGAATTATTACTAAAACGCAAACAAGAATTGATTGAAAAGAATAAAACTGAAGGTTTAGCTTTTCGAGAAGAATATAAATTGAAAGAAGGTGTAACCGAAACTGAAAGCGGATTATTGTACGAAATAATCACATTGGGCGAAGGAGTGAAGCCAACTTTATCCGATACAGTTTTGTGTCATTATCATGGAACAAATATCAAAGGTGAAGTTTTTGATAGTTCGGTTCAACGTAAGAAGCCAGCCGCTTTTCCTTTGGAAAATGTAATAAAAGGATGGGCGGAAGGAGTACAATTAATGCCAGTTGGAAGTAAATTTAGATTTGTTGTAAAACCAGAAATTGGTTATAAAGATCGCGAAATTTCAAAAGAATTAGGACCATATTCTACCATGATCTTTGAAGTAGAGTTGATGGGGATTTTATAAAATATTAAAAAACAAAAACCTCCAAATTTTGGAGGTTTTTTTATGCTTAATTTTTTGCGTTATTGCGACGTTTTTTCTTTAAACGATTCGTTTGAACTAATTGTTTATGTTTTGGATCTTTTAATTTATCCACTAAAACTTGTAAATGATTTTCTTCTTTTTTTGCCTTTTTAGCCATTTTTCTTGGTTTTAAATTTGATTTAAATTAATCATTATTCCTCAAGTAGTCAAACTTATTTATTTAATTATAAAATATTTAACGTTTATTTTTTAGGTTTGTCACTCATATAAAAAATGATTTTTCCGCCATTAACAATATCAAAATGATTCAAATTAAAAGATGAAAAACTCTTTCCGTTCAACTCTATTTTATGGATGTAAACATTCTTCTTCGATTGATTTTTCACTTCAATTTCAAATTGTTTTCCATTCTCTAAATTCAATATAGCATGATCTACCAAAGGACTCCCAATTGCGTAATCTGTCGATCCTTGCTGAACAGGATAAAAACCTAAAGCACTAAAAATATACCATGCACTCATTTGTCCAGTATCATCATTTCCACCCAAACCATCAGGCGTTGGCTTGTATTGCATATCCAAAATCATTCTGATTTTTTCTTGTGTTTTCCACGCTTGTCCCGCCCAATTATACAAATACGCAACATGGTGTGCCGGCTCATTTCCATGAACATAACCTCCAATTATTCCTTCACGCGTAATGTCTTCTGTTTCCGCAAAATATTCGTCAGGCAAATGCATCGTAAATAATTTGTCCAATTTTGCTCCAAACTTCTTTTTTCCACCCATTGCTTCAATTAATCCATTTGGATTTTGAGGAACAAAAAAGCTAAAATTCCACGAATTTCCTTCAATAAAACCTTGTCCATGTGTATTCAATGGATCAAATTCTTTCTTGAAACTTCCATCCGCTAATCGAGGACGCATAAATCCAATCGAAGTATCATAATTATTTTTCCAATTCTCAGAACGCTTCATAAATGTTTCATATACATCCATTCGATTCAATTTTTTTGCAGCTTGCGCAATCGACCAATCATCGAAAGCATATTCTAACGTATTCGAAATTGATGTACCATTTTTCTCAGCTGGAATATAACCTTTGTCGATATAATCGCCAATTCCTTCATAATCACGTTTATTTGCCGTAACAATACACGCGTCCAAAGCAGCATTTGCATCTTCGTTATAAACACCTTTTACAATCGCATCTGCAACAACTGTAACAGAATGATAGCCGCTCATACACCAGTTTTCGTTGGCATAATGCGACCAAATTGGCAACATTTTTATTGGATTTTGCTCATAATGTTTCATCATCGATTTTACCATGTCATTGTTGCGTTTTGGTTGAATGATATTGAACAACGGATGCAGTGCACGATAGGTATCCCAAAGTGAAAAAGTGGTGTAATTTGTAAAATCTTTGGCTTGATGAATTTCTTGATCCAAACCTTTGTACTGCCCATTCACATCCATATAAGTTGTCGGATTGATGAAGGTATGATACATCGCTGTATAGAAATTTATTTTATCATTTTCTGAAGCTTTAATCTGAATTCGATTCAATTCCTTGTTCCAATTTTCTTTTGCTTCGTTACGCACTTGTTCAAAATTCCAATGTGGAATTTCTGTTGTCAGATTTTCTAACGCATTGGTTTGACTGACTGGAGAAATCGCAAATTTGATTTTTACTTTTTCATCTTTTTCTGTATCAAAATCGAAATACATTTTGATCTTTTTTCCTTCGATTAATGGAAAATTCTGAGTTTCGTTCCATTTACGCCAAAAACCTTTGTAATCAACTTGTCCGTCTTCATTTTTCTGTCCATAATTTTTAAATGGTTTTGAAAAAGTCATCGCAAAATAAACCGTTCTATTTCTTGCCCAACCTCGTGTTTGTCTATAACCCGTAATCAATGTGTCATTCACCACGCGAACATACGTCCATGTATTTTTGTCATCATAATTATAAATTCCAGCATTCAAATCCAAAATAATATGCGAATCAATCGATTTTGGAAATGTATATTGATGAAAACCAACTCGAGTAGAAGCGGTCATTTCTGCCCAAATATTATAATCATCCAATTTGACTTTGTAATATCCAGTTTCGGCAGTTTCGTTTTGATGCGAAAATCGAGAACGATAACCGCTATCAGGATTTTGAGCAGTTCCGGGATTTAATTTTAATTTTCCAACGGTTGGCATAATTAAGAAATCACCCAAATCAGAATGTCCTGTTCCATTAAAATGTGTATGACTAAATCCAGTTATTGTTTTATCTTCAAAACGATAACCCGCACAATAATCATAAACTTTTGGATTGTATTTGTGGTTGATAGCATAAGGAATAGAATCTGTTTCTGGGCTTAATTGAACAGCGCCAAAAGGAACAGTTGCGCCAGGGAAAGTATGTCCCATTTTTTCTGTTCCAATCATGGGATTGACATATTTTACTAAATTCTGTTGCTGCGCAAAAGCAAGAGAATTGAGTGAAAGTAGAGCGATTACTAATTTTGTTTGCATCGATTTTTAAGTATTAATTTGAATAAAGTTAAACAAATCGAGCATAAAAAAAGGAAAGCTTTTTAACTTTCCTTTCGAATCTTTATTTTTTATAAAATCATTTCGGGAATTTCTCCTTCAATAATTAATTTTCCTTCAGTTGCATTTTTGATGTCTTCCACAGAAATTCCTGGTGCTCGCTCTAATAATTTGAAACCACCTTCTGGTAAAACTTCTAAAACAGCTAATTCAGTAACAATTTTTTTGACACATTTTATTCCTGTTAAAGGAAGTGTACATTCTTTTAGAAGTTTAGATTCTCCTGCTTTGTTCACATGTTGCATGGCTACAATAATATTATCAGCCGAAGCTACTAAATCCATTGCACCGCCCATTCCTTTTACCATTTTTCCAGGAATTTTCCAGTTGGCAATGTCTCCATTCTCCGAAACTTCCATTGCGCCAAGAATTGTTAAATTGATTTTTCGTGCGCGAATCATTCCGAAACTCATCGTCGAATCAAAGAAAGCTGATCCGGGCAAAGTGGTGATTGTTTGTTTACCAGCATTAATAAAATCAGGATCTTCTTCACCATCGATAGGGAAAGGTCCCATTCCTAATAATCCATTTTCTGATTGTAAAACAACATTTACATTTTCGGGAATATAATTAGCAACCAATGTCGGAATTCCGATACCTAAATTCACATAAAATCCGTCTTGTACTTCTTTTGCAATACGTTTTGCAATACCATTTTTATCTAACATTTTCTTTTATGATTTAGGTTGAACAGTTCTATTTTCGATACGTTTCTCGTATTTCGCACCTTGAATAATTCGATTGACATAAACGCCAGGCGTATGAATTTGATTTGGATCTAATTCTCCAATTTCTACCAATTCTTCCACTTCGGCAATCGTAATTTTTCCACACATAGCAGCTGGATGATTGAAATTTGCTGTTGCACCACGGAAAACTAAATTCCCCGCTGTATCACCTTTCCACGCTTTTACAATTGCAAAATCAGGCTCGAAAGCATATTCTAACAAATATTCTTTTTCGATTCCGTGAAAGGTAAATTTTCTGATTTCTTTTCCTTCAGCGACTTCAGTTCCAACTCCAGCAGGCGTAAAAATTGCAGGCATTCCATAACCAGTAGCCATTAAGCGAGTAGCTAAAGTTCCTTGCGGAATCAATTCAACCTCTAATTCACCTGAAAGCATTTGACGTTCAAATTCTGCATTTTCTCCAACATAAGAAGAAATCATTTTTTTGATTTGTCGTCCTTGTAATAATAATCCTAAACCAAAATCGTCTACACCTGCATTGTTACTAATACACGTAAGGTTATTGATTTTCTTGTCTACCAATCCTTGAATCAAGTTTTCAGGAATTCCAGAAAGTCCAAAGCCTCCAACAGCAAGCGTCATTCCGCTTTCTACGCCTTGTAGCGCTTCTTCGATGCTGTTTACTTTTTTGTTTATCATTTTTGTTGTGTTTGATCAAATATAATTCTAATGTTAAAGATAAATAAAAACCATTCATATTTCAATTAACCTACAAAAATCTTAGGTTAACCTCTTAAATTTAGATAACAAAATATCGATATATACTTTTGTTTAGAAGATTATATGAGGACATGATAAAGTTGTGCAAGGCTGAGAATCGAAATTTATTTGAAAATAAATTTATTAGGATAAATGCTTTAAATGATACAAATCCGATTTTGGATTTTGCTTTTATTGATGATGTTGCGTTAAGCGGAATGGGTACTTATCAAAAAGTAATTAAAGAAAGTGGTTATATTATTTTAATGCCTTTATTGAATAATATTCGCTTGAATATGAATGGTTTTAATTGGAAAATTGAAGTCAATCAATCATTTGTTTATTACTTAGAAAAAGGAACTATAATAGAAATAGAAGGCGATTTGAGCCACGATTTTTCTTATTTCTATGCGTTATTCATCGTAAAAGAAAAACAGCAAATTGCTAAAATGATTGTTCCAATTGATTTGGATAGAGAGAATCGTTTAGAGAAAATAATCCGACATGATTTGTTTAATGTTTTTTTAGGAAAATTTGACTTGAGAAAAGAATCTGAATTACCATTCAAAAGAAACGAAAGAAGTTGGTTAATCATTTCTTTGACAGGTATTTTTGAAGTTCACAATCGTTTAATAGAATCAAGAGATTTATTACAAATAAGATCTGATGAGAATGTTGAATTTGAATCGTTGAGCGAAAATTCTTTGTTAATGGTAATTGATTACTAATGTTAAAAATACTTAACAAAATGGAAAGAAAAGATTTTATAAAAAATAGTTTAGGATTATTAGGAGCAAGTTTAATTGTTCCAAAAGTGTTGATGAGTTGCAAAGATTCTACTGTTGTAAATGATTGTGAAGTATGGGCCTCTGAAACAGAAGGTCCATTTCCTACAAAAAAGCCAGAAGATTTTTTATCAAAAAATATAAAAGGCGATCGAACAGGAGTAGAGGCGACAATCAAAATTAATGTAACCAATGTTGATGAAAGCTGTCAACCTTTAATAGGCGCGATTGTTGATATTTGGCATTGTGATAAAGATGGAAATTATTCGCAATATGGCGGAATACGAATGCAACCAACCGATTATAAATCGTATAAATTTTTGAGAGGTAGACAAGTAACCGATGAAAATGGAAATGTTGAATTTAATTCTATTTTCCCAGGTTGGTACGAAAGTCGCGCAACGCATATCCATGTTCATATTTACGATCAAAAAGGAAAATCATTAAAAGTGACTCAAATCGCTTTTCCAGAAGGTGAAAATTCTGTTGTAGAAATTGTAAATTCAGCCAAAGAATATGGTTATACAAAAGGTTTGAATGGCTATACGTACAATGAGAATGACAATGTTTTTACAGATGATACAGACGGAAATCAATTGGCAAAAGTGAGCGGAAGTTTAGAAAAAGGATATACAATTGAGGCAGATATTGTAATTTCTACAGAAAATATAGAGAAAGCAAAAGAGCCGACGGGCGGAGGGCCAGGAATTCCTCCACCTCCAGATGGAATGCCTCCTTTTGATAGAAAACCAAAAGATGAAAACAATTAAAAAAGTTCAGTTTGCTTATCGTTTAGTGATTGATGCTTCGACAACGTCAATTTGGGAGAAATATGTTTTTCATGCGACGTACAAAGAGTATTATTTGCAAGAGCAACTTTTTCAACAAGAAATGCATAAAGTAGAAACTTTTCGAGAATTGTTGCGCCAAAATAAAAAAGCAGAGCAATTGCATTATTTGGTAGGAATGGCGACTATTCCGTATATCGAACAATTGGAAGGAAATTTGTATCAAATCACAGATAATTTGAACAAAATCTACCTTAATTTTGTAGATTTCGAGTTGGATGTTATAAATTCTTCTAATCAAAATCACGCAAATCACAAGGTTGCGCTTACGTTTTATACCAAATAATATTTTTATTTTGGAGAGGTTAACAATCATTATTTAATTTCTTTGGATGAAGAGTTAAATGAAAATATAAAAACGTTGATGATTCCAAATAGACAACATTTTTCTATTGTTTCAATTGAATTACAAGATGAATAAAGTAAAAATTACAAAGAGAGAAATCGTTATTTTCAGTATAGTTTCAATTATTTTTCTGTTGATTCCATTTATTGCTGCGCCAAATTTTTCGAGCGATCAATCTATTTTCAAAACAGGTTTTTTCAAGCGAATGCTTTTCGAAAATATCTTGTTGTTAATGTTCTTTTTGGTGAATTATTTTGTGTTAATTCCAAAATTATATTTTCAGAAACGTTATTTTTTCTACATCATTGTTCTTATCATTTTCTTTTTTGTGGTGTACAAATTTCCAGAATTTGCGTTTCATTTTAACAAAGTTCCACCAAAAGCTCCGCCTTTTGATCGTTTTGAACCTCGAAAACCGCCACGTGATTTTATGATGTGGAGTCCGAAAATTATTATGTTTTCGATGATGGCGATTGTTTCGCTTTTTATTCGTCAAAATAAACGTTTTCAGGAAATGAAAAATGAGAAACAATTGTCGGAAATTGCTTATTTAAGAGCGCAAATTAATCCTCATTTTTTGTTCAATACGTTGAATAATATTTATGCTTTAACGCTTCAAAAGTCAGATTCTGCTTCGGATGCGGTGATGAAATTATCCAAAATGATGCGATTTGTAGTTTCAGATTCTTCCAAAGATTTTGTGCCTTTGCAACAAGATTTAGATTATATCAAGAATTATATTGAGTTGCAAAAATTAAGATTAACGAACAAAGAATCTGTTATTTTTGAGGTCGAAGGAAATTCTGCAGATTTAAGAATTTCGCCATTAATTTTAATTAATTTTATCGAAAATGCATTTAAATATGGTGTGATTGATGAAGCTTCGGAACCTGTCATTATTTCGATAAAAGTTGAGCAACAAACACTATTTTTGAACGTAGAAAATACCATTTCGAAAGAGGTAACTCCTGAAACTGAAAAAAGTGAAATTGGTTTGAAGAATACGAAAAAGAGGTTAGATTATTTTTATACAAATCATTATAAATTAACTATTAATAATGATTTATCTAAATTTATTGTTGAACTAAAAATTTTCTTGAATGATTAAAGTAATTGCGATAGATGACGAGCCTTTAGCATTAATGGTAATCGAAAATTATTGTTCGAGAAATGAACATGTTGAGTTAGTGAAAACCTTCTCAAATTTGAAAGATGCACAGAAATATATCAATCAATTTCCAATCGATTTGATGTTTTTGGATATTCAAATTTCGCGTACAAATGGAATGGAATTTTACAAAAATATGGAGAAGAAAATTCCCGTTATTTTTACCACAGCTTTTGCAGAATATGCGGTTGATGGTTTTAATGTTGCGGCGATAGATTATTTGTTGAAACCGATAGATTACGATAGATTTGAAGAAGCAGTGAATAAAGCAGTGTTGATTTTGGTGGATAAAAAACTGAATGAAGACAAAGATTTTTTGACGATTAGAGCCGATTATAAATTGAATAAAATTGCCTACGATGAAATTGATTTTATTGAAGGTTTGGACGATTATGTAAAAATTCATCTCGCAAACGGAAAACGAATTACTGCTCGAATATCGATGAAATCTATCTTAGAAAAACTGCCCGATCAACTTTTTGTCCGAGTTCATCGATCTTATATCGTTTCGATAAAAAAAGTGAAATCAATTCAAAATAAAGTCTTATATTTGAAAGACGAAGAAATTCCGATTGGTGAAACGTATAAAAATGTCATTCTAGAATTTTTCAAAATTTAAGAGGTTAAGAAAATGGAAAAAAAAGTGATTAGTCGATTTATCGTAAACATTTTTTTTTCCAATTTTTTTTTAATTCTACTTTCTATTGCGCTCAATATCGAGACGAATATCAAAATTGGTTTACCGTTTAATTCAATTGCGTATTACGCTTTTATTAGCACCATTACCGTATTGTTTTATTTGTATGCCTACAGAATTCCAAAATCTTTAAAATCATCAAGTAATCCAAGAACTCAGTTTTACATTACTCATCGTAAATCTGTTTGTATTTATACCGCTATTTTAGCCGTAATCGCTTTAATTTCTGGAATTATTTTAGCGATAAATTGTTTGCCGAATTACGAAATATTAACTTGGAAATGGTTGACTGTCTTATTTTTTACGACAGTTTTATCCTTTGGTTATTATGATTTAAAATTAGGAATTTCATTACGTAAAACGATGTTGTTAAAACCATTTTTAATTGGCTGGACTTGGGCGATTACAACCGTTTTTTTACCTGTTTTATTTTTGATGTTGAAGAATGAAACGCATTATGTCATTGATGCAAAATTCTATTTTCTATTTTCTCAAACCTTTATGTATTGCGTTGTGAATGCGATTTTGTTTGATTTGAAAGATTATGAAGATGATAGCAACCGAAATTTAAAAACCTTTGTTGTAAAATATGGTTATCATTTTACGTTAAACCGCATTATTTTACCCTTAATATTTCTAGGATTTTTGAGTTTTGTAATCTTCGGAATATGTTATGGATTACCACTTCACCGCATATTGTTTATGTTAATTCCGATTGTTTTTTTAGCTATTTTCGCCTTTAAACTCAATCGTCCAAAAGCCATTTTATATTATTTAATTGCGATTGATGGAATGATTTTGTTGAAAGCAATTTGTGGAATTTTAAGCGTAATTTTATTCGAATAATGAATTACAATTTTATTGCGCCATATTATCATTCGTTGAGCCAGTTGATTTTTTTAAATCGTCAACATCAAGCTCATTTTGTGATTTTAAAATATTTGAAAAAGAATGATAAAATCTTGTGGGTTGGAGGAGGAGCGGGAAAATTTATCGCTGAAATAGAAAAGTTAAATCTAAAATTGGATATAGATTATGTTGATTTTTCTTCGAAAATGATTGATTTAGCGAAAATAGAAAAAACGTCGAATTTAAATATAAATTTTATTGTTGCGGATATTTTTGATTTCGAAACGGATAAAAAATATGATGTGGTGATGACTACTTTTTTGTTTGATCATTTTAATCAATCCAAAGCAGAAGAATTATTTAGTCAATTAAATTCGTATTTGAAAGTAGGAGGTTTGTGGTTTTATGTTGATTTTGTACAAAATCAGAAAGGTTGGCAAAAAAGTGTGACGAATGTGATGTTGAGCTTTTTTAGAATTGTTATTGGTTTGGATATTTCTCAATTGCCTAAAATGTATCAAAGTTTTCTACCCAATTTTAAAATCGTCGAACACAAATTCTTTTTCAAGAAATATATAGAAAGTATCGTTTATCAAAAGAAATAAAAAAAGCGATTCAATTTATTGAATCGCTTTTATTTTACATATAATCGGTGTCTAATTTACCTTTTTTGAACTGAATGATATTCATTTTATTCATTGCCCAAATGCATGGATACATTGGATCGAATTCCCATTTCTTAACTGCGAAATTAGGACGTCCGCCAAATTTATGGTGATTGTTATGTAAACATTCTCCCCACATTAACCAGTCAATCGGCATCAAGTTTGTCGAAGTATCTCCAACATCGTAATTACGGTAACCTAATTTGTGTGAAAACCAGTTGATGATTACACCATGTAGTGGGCTCATCAAAACTTGCATCGGAATGAATACAAAATACGTCCAAAGTGGAGCGTCAACAGCAACATAAATTAATATGTAAATGATTACCCAAGCTAAACGTACAGCATTATTTCCAGCAAATCTATCCCAAGAACGCCAAGAAGGAACACCTTTTTTGAATTTTTCTAAAACTTGTGTTTTATCGTGGTCAATTTCGTTGTAAACAATACGAGTTCTCCACATCATCGCAAAGAAATTTGGATCATATTGTGGCGAATGTGGATCCTTTTCTGTGTCTGCATACGCGTGGTGATGTCTGTGCATAACCCCGTATGTATAGGGACTTAGATAAGATGAACCTTGAAAAATCCACGCTAAAACGTGAAATATTTTTTCCCAAGCTCTTGACATCGTAAACATTGCATGTGATGCATATCGGTGATGAAAAAAAGTTTGGAAAAATAAAGAAGCATACCAATGTATAACAAAGATAATGATTACTGCTGTCATTACTAATTTTAAATTTTTACAAATATAATCGCTAGGATTGTGAATTCCACTAATTAAAATCATAGAACTCATAAAATTATTGATTATTTATAATGAAAAAATTTAATTTTTAATAGACTTTAATCAAATAAATTATCCATTTGTTAGTAAGGTTTTTACGTGTAAATATTTAATACTAAATGCATTGATTAAATAAATGTTAAAGTTACACACCTAAATAAGCAATTATTTCTCTTGCAATTGCTGCACCAGCTCTATTTGCACCCATTGAATGGGCAAGCCTTCTCTCACACGTTTATCTACAATTGCTACGGCTTCTTGCCCTAATTCTTCGGTGAATTTGTTATCTCTAAAATCGAGTGATCTTCTTTTTACCTATGTTGCATCGGTAGCTTTTGAGATTTCGTCTAATAATTGAACGACTTCCAATCACAACGATATCAACTTTGTAAAATAGTTCTGAATGATTCATTTTATAAAGCTAATTAAAAGTATTTGTAAAGTCATGTGAAGAAATCGTTTTATTTGGTTTTCTTCTGAATGCGATATGTAAATAGTGAAACTTTACATCCCCAAAGTTTTAGAATTTGAATTGCTTGTAAATGATTATCTTTTTCTTTTACAATTAATTGATCGGTAAATGAAGATATAAATTGAGCCCAATAATTGTGTTTAGCATCATTCAATAAAAAGTAGAAACCAGCATCTCCAAATTGTTTTCCGCTCGAATCTAAAATCAATTCATTCTCATGACTGACTCTAGGACTCATAATAACTGTTGCATTGCCTTTTGGTAAAGGAAAAACAGCTTTGATACAGGTTTTGCCAGAAGGAAGTGTACACGTCCCGTAAATTCCCGAATAAATAACTTTACCCGAAGTTTTGAATTTTCTCAACCAAATGGTATAAATAATTTCGTTGTTTTGCGGATGATTTAGTGTGATAATTTCACTTACTAAATCTTCAGATTGCGCGATATTTTTTGTCGGAATATTTAATTGATTAATTCGCTGACTAAATAATCGGTTGACCAAATAACCAAAAAATGAAAAATAAGGATTCCATTTTACATTGAATTCTAAATCATAATTTGCTGTAGATTCATAAAAATCGATCACTTTTTTTGGTAGAATTTCAAGTTGATTATCAGTGAAATTCAATTCATGAATAGATCTTAATAATCCTTTTGAAGTTGAATTTCGAGTGACAATTAAATTTTCATTTTTTGCTAATTGATAAATAAACTCTTCGCCAATTCCGTTCAATTCTCCGAAAGGAGCAATCAACCACGGATAATCTGTAGGATTAATTTTTCTTCCCCAAAGAATCACCCATTGTTGCGTAAACCAATCCTGAAATTTTTGCATTGTAAAAGCTAAATTCATCTAAATATTTTCTTTTTTTGGAAGAAAAGATTCGCAATTATTCCATTGTCCATGTTCAGAAATTGGTTTAAACCGGAGAGTTGTAAATTCAAAATGAAAATCCTTTCGATTACGCTCTTTCATTGCGTTAGCGTGTCTTTTTGGATCAGATATTTTGCTATGTCCATTTACCATATTTGTCATTTCTAATTGAGATTTCCAGATCGAAAATGTCGAAATAATATTGGGATATCGAATAGAAGCCAAAGAAAGTGTTGTGCCTTTGTGATCACGAACTAATTTCTCGACTAGTCTTCCCCAGCGCAGAAAACGAGGAATTTCTGTGTATTTCATTCGCGCAATTGTTACCGCAACAACAGGCTCATTTGTCATATTTACCTCGATATTTTTTGTCGGAATTTGAAAACCAGAAATATTTCCCCATTGTCTCAAAAAATCTAATCGAACATGCCAGCCTTTCGTCAAAAGTTTTCCGTATGAATTGGATTTTAGAAAATTTTCGAGTGATTTTTCATCTTCCCATTGTGCAAATACAATAATAGTTTGATTGAAAATCCTTGTTTTCGAAAAAATGGGCGAACCTAATTTCATTGTGGACATCGTTTCGGAATGTTTCAAACCATTTATTTTATTTGTTTTCAAAGGAAAAAACATCAATTTAAAAGCTTGAAAATAGCTAAGCTTTGCGATATGATACGAGAAAATATTCATCTATGCAAAATACTATTTTAAAAATGAAAAGATGAAGTTGTCATTAAATATTTTGAAAGGAATTTCAAGAAAATTAAATATCAATATATAATGTTCTCTTTACTTAGTTGAGGTAGTTTTCATATTTAATCACTGTTTATAAAAAGATGAAATAATTAGAAACTTCTAATTTGATTGACAATAATTTGTACTGAGCTAAAGTACAAATAGAAACTTGTTCAAGTCATGGTCCTACTTACTATATCATAGGCACTAATCTGTTATTTCCAATTTAAAGTTAATAAAGAGAGGTTCTGTGAATAGAAATTTATGTTATCTCTCTTTTAATTTGTCTAAAATTCTATTTAATCTAAAAAAAATAATAATTCAGGATAATTATATTTTATTCAATATTAATTATACCCGTTGTGCATTTT
>NZ_DFRA01000054.1:0-42701 GCF_002378465.1 Empedobacter sp. UBA3475
GTTATAGACTTTTTTTGTATTGTCAAACTGAATTTATTTCAGTTTCTCATCCTATTTGATAAAATAAAATTTTATTTATAACGATCTATTATTTTAGAAATATTCTTAGTTTCTTCATTAAATGTTTTCCAATCACAAACAGAATTTAGATTAATAGAATAAGTGCTATTATGATTGGACATACTAATATTTATTTTCCCCACATAGTCTGTGCAAAATATTTCATTTTCATATGGAGTTGTAACTATTTTATAAATATTCTCTTCCAATGCTTTTTTATCGTTCTTAGAAATTTTGAATGATTTTGTTGTATAATCATTGATATTCTTCCATGTTATAAATTCTATTGAATCAGAGTAATCATAAATTCTTATAGATAAATTTCTATCATCAATTGACATCGTATTATACATATATTTTTTATTTACTTCTTTTTCTAACTTCTTTTCGCAAGAAATACTGAAAATCAATAAACTAAAAATGAACAATAAATTATATTTCATAAATAGCGATAATTATGTAAAATAGAAATCAGACTATTCCAAATTCTCGTCCAACATCTTTGTTTTTTTCTTTGATTTTTTAGCTTTCTTTTTGGCTAAAAATGTATTTAAATCATCATCAATTTCTGTAGAATCTTCATCACCCAAAAGATAACCCCAAGGTTTTAATTCAGTCACATTATCAAAAACAATTTTCATCAACGCAAGTATTGGAATCGATAATAGCATGCCCATAATTCCCCACGTCATTTCTCCAATTACTAATCCAATAATCACAATCAAAGAATTAATTTTTACTTTAGAACCTACAATTTTTGGCATCACTACATTTCCATCAATTGCATGAATTGCAATAAATGCAATTAAAACAAAGAACAATTTTGAAGCTGACATTGTGGCAAATGTGATTATTAGCGTTATAATTAATGAAATAACAATTCCTACATAGGGAACAACATTTAGAACACCAGTTAAAATAGCTAAAACAAATTTGTATTTAAGTCCAAGGATAGAAAATGCAATAAAAGATAAAATTGATACGACTAACATTTGTAAAAATAAGCCAATCAAATATTGTTTGACCATTTTTTGAATAGATGTAATGACGTTATAAACCTGGTCGTGTGTATTTGAATTGAATGCGTAATATAAGAATTTTACTAAATGACGACGATAAATCAACAAGAAAACAATGTATAAAAAAGTGAACAAGACTGTAACAGCCATCGATGAAACAATAGAAATTACTTTTTCGATTACAATTGTACTCGTTTCGATAGTCGTTTTGACATTCTTTGTCAAATATTCCATTTGCGCATGCGAATTAACACCAAAGGTATGGTGAATCCAATCTTGCAAATTCATAAATGCTTCTATGATTTGTTTCTGAAACGTAGGCCATTCATTTGCTATTTCAGCCATTTGTATAGCAATCAAATAGAAAATTCCTAAGATAAATGCTGCAAAAAGCAAGGTGGTAATGATACTTGAAATAACACGTGGAATGCGTAAATATCTTTCGAAAAATGAACAAACGGGTGCTAATAATATTGAAATTAAGAAGCCTAATATTAATGGAACTAAAATTCCTTTACCTATTATTGAAATAAATGTTAAACAAATGATTGACAATAATGTGCAAGTTAGTTTTAAATAAAAAGGCCATTTTCTAATGACTTCCATAATTATGAGTGTTTTATTTTGACAATTTTTTAGATAAGTTGTATAAATATAGTTTTATTTCTTAAGACTTTATTTGAATCTTACGTTTATTTCAATAAAAAAACCACGTTATAAAAACGTGGTTTTCAGAATATAGTGAAAAATATTATTTTTTCTTTGCATTTTTGCTTTCGTCAACGATAGTCATTTCATCAATCAAACGTTGCGCATTAGCATACTTGTCAACTACCCACAAAATATAACGAGAGTCCACCATAATATTACGACAAATCTCTGGATCATAATTTAAATCTGACATTGTTCCTTCCCAAACACGGTCAAAATTCAATCCGATTAATTCTCCTTTTGCATTCAATGCAGGAGAACCAGAATTACCACCAGTTGTATGGTTTGTTGCAATAAAGTTTACAGGTAATTTTCCGTTTTTATCGGCGTATTTTCCGTAATCTTTTTTATCGTATAAACTTAACATTTGTTTTGGTAAATCATACTCATAATCTCCCGGAATATATTTTTCCATTACACCTTCCATGTGCGTTACAGGTTCGTAATAAACCGCATCGCGAGGTTGGTAACCATCAACTTTTCCGTAAGTTACACGTAAAGTTGAATTTGCATCTGGGAAGATTTTCTTGTCTGTAAATACATCCATTTGCGCTTTCATATACGTACGCATCAACTTGTTGATTTTATCTTGATTCGCTAAATATGTAGGCGTTACTTTCGTTTGATTTGCATCTAAAATTAAACGAATTTGAGCAATTAAGGCATCTTCTTTTAAGGCTTTGATAAACTCAGCATCATTTTCAGCCAAAGTTTTGATATTTCCTAAAACAGATTGACCATTAATTTTTTTCGTTCCGTTGATTACCGAATTTCCTAAAGCTGTTTTGATATTTGCAGCAGTTGTAGTTGGTAATAAATTTTGAGGAACAACTTTGAAATAATTATCTGCTAAATCAGAAGAAATTGTTTTATCCAATTCTGGATTATAATCCTTGTGCATAGACGCAACTGTATTCAACGCTTTAGCTTTTGTTTCTGCGTAATTTTTTTGTCCAACCGCATTCAAAATATTGTTCAATGTTAACGCCATTCTGAATGTTTCTGAATTTGAGAAAAACGTTTCAGAATACATTGTGTACGCTAAATTGTAATCTTGATTTGCTTTATTAACTTGATTTAATTCAGAAATAATATTCGAATATTCACCTTTTAATTTCGGATTTTTCGCAATACGATTCATGAATTCTTGTTCATATTGTTGACGTATTTCTACAGCTTTCGAACGGTTTAATCCTAAAACTTCGCCAATCCATTTTTTATGTGCATTCGAAATACGCGCTTGTTTAGACGCATAAGCGATACGAGTTGCATCGTCTTCACGCATTTTTTTATCAATATGAGATAATGCAATTGTACGCACATTGATACGCGCAGGATCAATTACATCTTTTATTTGCTGGATAGAAGAAGCTGGTAAATATTCGTCCGTCGTACCTGGGAAACCATATACAAACGTGAAATCGTCCTCACTAATTCCCGAAATATTAATTGGTAAGAAATGTTTTGGTTTGTACGGAACATTGTCTGGTGAATAATCTGCAGGTTTGTTGTTTTTATCTGCATAAATTCTAAACATCGAGAAATCTCCTGTATGACGTGGCCAAACCCAGTTGTCTGTATCATTTCCATATTTTCCAATTGCAGAAGGTGGCGCACCAACTAAACGAACATCTTTGTATGTTTCTGTCGTAAATTGGTAATATTTATTTCCTTTGTAAAAAGGTTTGATAAATACTGAACGATAAGCTTCTGTTTTAGTTTTTGCATTAAAATCTTCAATATTTTTCTTGATGATTTTGTTACGATCTTCCTCCGACATATTATCGTTAACACCAGCTAAAATTGCAGTAGTTACATCTTTAATGTCTACAATAAAAGTCGCTGTTAAACCTTCGTTTGGTAATTCGTCTTTCAACTCTTTAGCCCAAAAACCATCTGTTAAATAATCATTTTCTAAAGATGAATGTGCTTGGATTTCTCCATAACCACAGTGATGATTCGTTAATAATAAACCATTTGGAGAAATAACTTCAGAAGTACAACCGCCACCAAAGTGAGCAACTGCATTGTTGATACTTTTATCTCCTGTACTGAAAATGTCTTTTGATGAGATTTTCAATCCCATGTCTTTCATTTCCTTTTCATTCAATTCTGTCGGAATCCACATTCCACCACTTTGTTGTGCAAAAACGCTAAAGTTTGCAAACAAAGCCATTAAAATAGATCCTTTAACGAATAGTTTCTTCATTTTTATTTGATTATTTTATTCTACCGATTTCTTAGAATTCCAAAGATAAAGATTTTTATTCAATCGTTAATGAATTGCTTAAAACCATTATTATTAGTGAGGTTTTAAAGAATAATTTATTCATAAACTTCGATTTTATTAAGATCAATTGAACCAACAATATAGGTGATTAAAAGTGACTGAATGTTTTTATTTATTAAATTTTACCAATCATTTCTATTATTTCTAAAAAACTATTTTCTTTACTAAAACTTTTGATTTTTTCTATTACTTCAGGATAGTCTTTAAATAAAATATACAAATCCGCTTTCGCTTTTTCATATTTTTTGTCTTTCATTCTGATTAAATAAGGATAAGCAATAAGTTTATTGTTTAGATTATTTGCATCCTGAAAAATAAAGTTGAGATAATCTTCTCTAGTTCTACTAATTGGATTATACCCTGCTATAGTAATTAAGTAAATATTAAATTTTCCTTTAGAAACGACTTGCGCAAAAGATTCTTTAATTTTCGTAGTTTGTCCTATCAAAGCATAATTATCAGAGTAAACAACAAGATTTTTTAAAGAGACAAAACTCATTTTATCAATTGTAAAACCAATAATTTCATTCGGATTGTATTTTATCACTTTATCATCTTTCGTTTTTCTAAATTTTAAGTCACTATCATGACTTGGAGTCCATTTAAGCTCTCCATTTAATTCAGATAGATCATTTAATGTAACTTTTCCAGCAACAAAATCTTTGGCAAAAGAATATTCTTGAGCGTTTATAACAAGAGAACTAATCATTAGTGTGATTAATAGAATTGTTTTCATAAAAAATAAATTATTTATGAATTCGAAATTACTTTAAACAATTTATATATGCAATTTTGTTAGATGAAACGATTTAAAGAATAGCTAAGCTAAAATTAATTATTAACTGATTCTTTCGTAAATTTGACATTCGAAACACATTGTGAAATGAAACAAATTGTCGAATTCCAAGATTTAGGAATTAACAGAGATTACCAAGAAATTTGGGATTATCAAGAAAGTCTTTTAGCAGAAAATATAGCCGTAAAACAATATAACAGAGCGCAAGAAAAGGAGGGAAGTTCAGATTTTAAAAACACTAAAAATCATTTACTTTTTGTAGAACATCCGCATGTTTATACACTTGGAAAAAGTGGACATTTAGAAAATATGTTAGCTTCGAGTGATAAATTAAACGAAATAAATGCAACTTTTGTGAAAACGAATCGTGGTGGAGATATTACCTATCATGGACCGCAACAATTAGTTGGTTATCCTATTATGGATTTGGATAACTTCAAGCCAGATATTCATTTGTATATGCGCAATTTGGAGGAAGTGATTATCAAAACTATTGCCGAATATGGACTAAAAGGTGAGCGTTCTCAAGGAGAAACTGGCGTTTGGTTGGATGTAGGTCGACCTTTTGCTCGAAAAATTTGTGCAATGGGTGTTAAGGCTTCACGTTGGGTAACGATGCATGGTTTTGCACTAAATGTGAATACAGATTTGCGTTATTTTGAATACATCGTTCCATGTGGAATTCAGGATAAAGCTGTTGCTTCATTGGAAAGAGAACTTGGACATCAGGTAGATATGAACGAAGTGAAAGCGTTTACAAAAAAACATTTTGCAGAAGTTTTTGATGTAGAATTTAAATAAGATAATTCAAAAATATAATCTATTTTTAAAGACCGTTTTTACGGTCTTTTTTATTGCACAATGAGAAGCTTATTTATTCTATTTTTACTTGTTTCCACTTATAGCAAATCTCAATCGTTTGCGCCAATTATTTCGAATTATTCTAAAAGCGAATATTTGGGCGAATCGCCTATTTGGGATATTACAGAAAATAACAAGCAAGGAAAAGTATATTTTGCGAACAATAGAAATATCTTAGAATATGACGGTAATTTTTGGGAAAAATATTCGCCAAATAGCTTAACAATTATACGTTCTGTTTTTACAATGAATAATGTATTGTATTCAGGTGCATTAAATAATTTTGGATATTGGAAAACGATTGAAGGAAAGAAAGTTTACATTTCAATTTCAGATAAATTCAAAAGTTTTGAAGGATTAGAACAAGAAGAAATCTGGAAAATATTTTATCATAATCGTTCTATTTATTTTCAATCGTTCAATTATCTTTTTCAATTTGATGGTAAAACAGTTAAACGATACAAATTACCTGCGCTTTCTTCTTACGTTTATCTGGTGAAAGGTAAAATGTTAGTAGCGACTATTTCTAAAGGTATTTTCGAATTTAATAATGGACATTTTGAGCCGTTATTTGAAATTGAAAAAGGTAAATCAATTGTAATTCATGGAATAGAAAAATATGATAATGATTATTTAGTTGGTACATTAACAGAAGGAATTTTCAAGTACAACAAAACAGCTGGTTTACAAGAGTTCAATGTGGAATTCAATAAAATGCTAAAGAATTATTTAGTGTTAAAAATGATTCGATTAGAAGATAAATTAATCATTGGAACATCAAATAATGGGATTTATGTATATGATTTAAAAACTAATTCTTACAAAAATTACAATCAAAACTCTGGGTTAATCAGTAATACAATCCAAAATATAAGAATAGATTCTAAAGGAAATGCTTGGCTTGGAACGGACAAAGGTATTTCGAAAATAGAATTGAAAAACAAAACTCAACTTTTATATGATTACAATGGTCATTTAGGAAATGTTTTTTCGTTCGACTTTTATAAGGATAATATTTTGCTGGGAACAAATCATGGATTTTATAATTATTCAAATACTTCAAACCAAACAAATTCAGTTCTCGAAAAAGGTTTAATTTGGAATATAACAAATATTGATAATACAATTTATGTTTCGGATAGTTGGGGAACTTACATTTATTCAGGACTATTGAATAAGATTTCTTCTACAAATGGAGGTTTTAAATTGATCAAAAATGGAAATAAATTATATCAATCATCTTTTACGGGAATCAATGAATATATACAAGGTTCTCATAAAGAATCTACTAAAGTTTCTAGTTTAACTATTCCTATTATTGATTTTGTTATTGTCGAAAATAAAATTTTAGGAACTGGAAAAAATGGTGGTTTATATTTATTTGATCTTAAAAATAGAACAGGTAAGGAGATATTTTACCAACATAAAAAATTAGTTAATCCGCAAACTATTCTCGAAGATAACAAGGTTTTTGTACTGATTGACGATCAACATTTAGTCCGTTATGATATAAATAAAAATTTATTTTCTGATGAGAATTTAGATTCAAAATTAAAGAATATTAATCGAATTCGTTATTTAAAGGAGAATCGTTATTTAGTTGAAGCGGATAATATTCTGTATTATTCTAAAGTGGAACAGAATAAATTGATTCATTATTTAATTCCAAAAAAATTGTATGATGGAAAATTGGTTGATGACAATTTAACGGCTAAAATCAACGATCAGTTTTTATATATTAACCTCGAAAACGGATTATTGAAATATGATTTAAAATCTATACGTCGTGAATTACCAAAGATTAAAATTAAAGCAAAAATCAATCAAACGGTTTTGAATAATGAACCTAATATAGAGTATTCAAATAATTATATAGATTTTTATGTTTCAATTTTGAATGATGATTTTGCGAATTATCAATTATATTATCAATTAAATAACTCTAAAATTCAACCACTTAATCAGCCAATAATTAATTATAAACAATTAGAAAGTGGTTCATATCAATTGTCAATTTATGCTTTAAAAGATGGAAATTTTGTTGAGTTGAATCATTTTGATTTTCGGGTTAAAAAGATTTGGTATTTATCAAATTTGATGATATTATTTTATATTTTATTAATTGTTGGATCGATTTTGGCTATTTATAAGTATAACAGAATGAAGTTGAAACAAAGTTTCAGAATTAAACAAAAGCAATTTGAATATGAATTGAATTTGATGGAAATGAAACATCAACAAGAGTTGAAAGAATTGAATCATCATAAAGAAAAACAACATTTAGAAACTTCTTTACAAACAAAATCTACAGAATTGGCAGGACAAGCTTTGAAATTAGCTAATCAACGTGCTATGATCCTAGAAATTAATCAATTGTTTTCTCAATTGGAAATGAATGAAATCAATAAAAAGTTAAAAAAGAAATTTGAGAAAACGTTTTCGGAATATAGTTACAACAGAAATGAATGGCAAAATTTCGAATTAAATATTCAGGAAATTCACCAAGATTTTATTAAGAGATTAGCTGACAAGTATTCTAATTTAACTGCGAAAGACTTAAAACTGTGTGTATTCCTTCGAATGAATTTATCAACCAAAGAGATTGCTCCTTTAATGCACCTTAATTATCGATCAGTAGAACTACAACGATATAGATTACGCAAAAAAATGCAAATTCCTTCTGAAATAAACCTAAATAAGTATATGATTAATTTTTAAATATCGGAAAATAAATTACATCATAACTACATCATGTTGTAAATGTAATGATTTATAATTATTTGGTATTTAGTATTATATATTTTATTTTTTTAGAAAATTATTCTAACTAAAATTATTACTTGTTAATCAAGTGTTAAAACATTCTATTTTTGAAATAACCATTTATTGAAATAGAATGAAAAAATATTTTCTTCCATTATTTATTCTCGGGTCTTTCTGTGTAAATGCCCAAGTTACTAACGATTCTATACAGATAGGAGATCCTTTTGAAAGTGATTCTATTATACTAGATCAAGCCGTTGTGGTTGGATATGGTACTGTTAAGAAATCAGATCTTACATCAGCTGTTTCATCAGCTAATGCTAAAGACATTACGCAAATTGCAAGTACAACTGCCATGCAGTCTTTGCAGGGTAAATTAGCTGGTGTTAATATTATTAATACGGATACTCCAGGAGGTACACCAACTGTTTTGGTTCGTGGAATGGGTACAGCTTTGGGAGGTAAAGCTCCTTTGTATGTTGTGGATGGGTTAATTGTTCCAAATATTAATAATATTAATCCAAATGACATTGAAAAAATTGATGTTTTAAAAGATGCAGGATCTTCAGCTATTTATGGAGTTCGTGGTGCAAACGGTGTTGTTGTTGTAACAACTAAACGTGGTAAAACAGGAAAGATAAGAGTTAACTATGATTCATATATTGGAGTAAGAAATACTATGAATATGGTAGATATGGCTGATGCTAATCAGTACATAACTTATTTTAACGAGCAAAGAAAAGCAACAGGAGGTTCTTTGATTTCTACAAATCAACAATATAACACGAATTGGTTTGATGAAATGTTAACCACAGGACAGTTAGTTAGTAATAATGTTTCGTTGGCTGGTGCTGGAGAAAATATTAATTACATGTTCAGTATTAATAATTTCGAAGAGAAAGGAATTTTAGAAGGAAATAACTTCAAAAGAACAACTGTTCGTAGTAACAACGATTACAAATTGTTTGATGGAGTTTTAAAGATTAAACAAAACGTTAGCGCTACATTTTCTAGAGAAGTTCCTAAACCATATGGAGCATTTGATACAGCTTACCGTCAGTCACCATTAGTTCCTGTAAAATATGATAACGGAAGATGGGGTTTACCTATTTTTAATACAACTACAGGAGAAGTAACATACGTTGCAAAACCAGGAGAGGTGACAAGTAATTTGAACTCTCATGGTAATCCAATGTCTACTTTATTCTATGATAATCAAAAAGCTAATTCTACTACGCTTCAAGGAAATATTGAAGCTGAACTAAAATTAGCAAAAGGTTTAACTGTAACTTCTCGTGCTGGAGGAACAAAATATTGGTACAAATACAGAGAATTTAATCCAATTAAAGAAAGATGGATTGCAGGTAATCCAATTAGAACTGCTGCTGAATTTGAAGATTTAAAAGCGAAAAATCCAGCAAGTTCAACTTATATGAATAACTCTCTAAATCTAAATAATGTAGAAACATTTAGATGGTCATGGGAAAATTTTGTAACATTTGATCGCAAATTTGGAGATCATTCGTTCAATGTTGTTGCGGGAGTTTCTGCTGAAAAAATGGGTATTGGTCAATATTCAGATATCACAGTATATGATGTTCCTGATAAAGAACAATATTGGTCAGCTCATCATGCTTCTGGACAATACAAGGCTGCAATGGATCAAAATAATTACACTCCAATTGCTTATGCTTCTTATTTTGCGCGTTTACAATATAATTACGCAAATAAATACTACGTTTCTGGAATTATTCGTAGAGATGGCTCAAGTCAATTTAAACAAAACGAAAAATATTGGGGAACTTTCCCATCAGTTTCTGCTGCTTGGAATATTTCTAACGAAGAGTTCTTAAAAGATAGTAATGTAATTTCTTTCTTAAAACTTCGCGGAGGTTGGGGACGCTTAGGTAATGCAGATGTGCCATACAATTATACAACAATTTCTACTTCAACAGGTAGTGATAATGCGAATTATGTTTTTGGACCAGGTCAAGATTTAATTTATGGAGCTTATATCGGATCTCCAGCTTATGATATTTCATGGGAAATTGTAGATGAATGGAGTGCTGGTCTAGATTTCGAGTTATTGAAAGGTAAATTATCAGGAAGTTTAGATTACTACAACAAGACCACGAAAAATGCCATCTTAAATATTAAACAAATAGGATCGTCTCCTTATGAAAAAGATTTTTATGACCATGCTGCAAAAGTAGTAAATCAAGGTTTTGAAATTGCTTTGAATTATCGTAATGAAACAGCTGGAGGATTTAGATATTCGATAGGTGGTAACTTTAACTACAATGAAAATGAAGTGAAATCTGTGAAAGAAGGATATTCTGGAATGACAGGAGGTTCTTTAGGAAATGGACAAATTGCAAAACGTTTAGAAGCTGGTCAACCACTTGGTTCTTTCTGGTTATATGAAGTAGAAGGTGTTTGGCAAACACAAGATGAAATAAATAGCAATGCTCATTTATCAAGTGCTCGTCCAGGACATTTACGCTACAAAGACCAAAATGGAGATGGAGTTATTGATGATCGTGATAAAAAATTCATGGGATCATATATTCCAAAATATAACTACGGAATCAATGTTAGTTTAGAATATAAAAATTTCGATTTAACGATTAGCGGTTACGGAGCTGGAGGTAACAAGATTTACAATGGTATCAAAAATACACGTTTAGGAGGGGAAAATATAACAGTTGATATGTTTAACGATCGTTGGACAGGAGCTGGTAGTACAAATTCTCATCCAGGAGCGGAGCGTGATCAAGTTGCTTCTTCTTACTATTTAGAAAAAGGTAATTATTTCAAATTAAGTAACATGACAATAGGATATAATTTTAGAGATAAAATTGATTTTATCAGAAACCTAAGATTATATGTTAGTGCACAAAATGTATTCATGATTACGAAGTATTCAGGATTTACACCGGAATTAACTTTAGATAATGTAAAAGGAAAACGTTATGATGGAAGTCCTTATGGAACGACAGGTATGGATTTCTCTGCATATCCAAATGTTAGAACATTTTTAGTTGGATTAAACGTAGAATTCTAATCTAGAAAATTTTAAAAAAATGAAAAAAAATATATTTAAAATAGTAACATTAGCTTCTATTCTTTCAATCGGAACATTAAGTTCATGTACAAGTGATTTTTTGAATGTAGATTCTCAAGAAAATATAGCTATTGATGATCAAGCTTCTCAATCTCCAGAAAAATATGTGAATGGTATTTACGGAATGTTTACAGATTGGGATTATGCATTCTCTTGGTTAGGAGTTACTGAAATGATTTCTGATAATGCAGATAAAGGAAGTTCCTCTACAGATAATGGTGGAGATAAAAGAGATTTAGACGAATTATTACATAGTTCTACAACTGGTTCTATCGAAGCTATGTGGAAACGTTTTTATAAAACAATTGGTAGAGCGTCATATTCTATAAAATATACGACAGAATCATCAATCACAGATGCAGAAAAAAATAGATTAATTGGGGAAGCAAAATTTTTGAGAGCTGTTTCTTATTTCTATTTGGTTCGTATGTTTGGAGATACTGTGATACAGGAGTTAGATGTTCCGGCGTCTTATTCAGTACGTAAACCAAAAGCAGAAGTTTATGCATACATTGAAGCAGATTTATTAGATGCAATATCAAAACTTCCTACTAAAAATGAATATGCTGCAAAAGATTTAGGACGTGCAACAAAAGGAGCTGCTCAAGCTTTATTGGCAAAGGTATATTTATACCAAGGAAAAAATCAACAAGCGTACGATATGGCTACAACCGTTGTTAATTCTGGTATTTATGATTTAGAAAGTGATTACGCAACAACTTGGAGAAAAGAAACTGAGAATGGTAAAGAGTCTTTATTTGAAATCCAAGCTCGTGGAGATGCTGTTGCGCATGGCGTTCAACAATATTCAGAAACTCAAGGAGCTCGTGGTACTGGAGGTTGGGGATGGGGATTCAATGTTCCTTCTCAAAATTTATTAGATGCTTTTAATGCTGAAGGAGATGCTATTCGTCGTGATGCAACAATCATTTTTAGAGGTGAAACTTTATATGACGGTCGTTTAGTTCCAACTTCTGTAGAAAACCCGATGTATAACGAAAAAGCGTATTCAAGTGCGAATCTTGGTTCTGCGGATGGAGACAAAAACATTCGTGTAATTCGTTTTTCTGAAGTTTTATTAATTCAAGCTGAAGCAGCAAATGAAATTGGGCAAGATGCTTTAACACCTCTTAATCGTGTTAGAACACGTGTAAAATTAGCTCCAATAGCAAGTATGTCTAAAGATCAATTACGATTAAAAATTTGGAATGAAAGACGTTTGGAGTTAGCATTTGAGCATGATCGTTGGTTTGATTTAGTTCGTACTGGTCAAGCAAAAGAGATGATGGCGAAAAATGGTAAAACTTTCGTTACTGGAAAACATGAATTGTTCCCAATTCCAAATGGACAAATTATTCAAACTCCAACAATGACTCAAAACCCAGGTTGGTAATGATTAAATTAAATAAAACAATAGTTACTTGCGCTTTTTTATGTGGCGCAAGTGCTTTTGCTCAAACAAAACAAGAAAATAAGCTGTTAGATAAAGTTCAAAAACAGACGATTCAATATTTTTGGGATTACGCTGAACCTCATTCAAAATTAGCTCGTGAACGTTTTCATCCTGATGGTTTTTATCCAGAAAATGATTCAAATATCATTACAACAGGAGGAACAGGATTTGGATTAATGAGTTTAATTGTTGGTATTGATCGCGAATTTATTCCAAGAAAAGAAGCAACTGAACGAATTTTAACAGGATTGAAATTTTTACAAAATGCAAATCGTTTTCATGGAGCTTGGCCACATTGGTTAAATGGCGAAACAGGAAAAGTAAAAGCTTTTAGTACATACGATAACGGAGGTGATTTGGTAGAAACTGCATTTCTTGCTCAGGGTTTAATTTGTTTGAAAGAGTATTTCAAAGATTCTAAAAATGAGAAAGAAATAGAGATTTCGCAATTAGCTGATCAACTTTGGAAAGAAATCGATTTCAATTTTTATACACGAGGAGAAAATGTGTTGTACTGGCATTGGTCTCCAAATTACGAATGGAAAATCAATTTTCCTTTAAAAGGATTTGATGAAACCATGATTACGTATGTTATTGCTGCGGCTTCTCCAAAACATTCTATCAATTCAGAAGTTTATTACAATGGTTGGACGAGAAATGGTGATATAAAATCAAATGATTCTGCATACGGAGTTCCATTGATTGTAAAGCATAACGGAGCTAATAAAAATGTTGGACCTTTATTTTGGGCACAATATTCATTTATTGGACTTAATCCGAACAATTTAATAGATGGAATTGGTATTGATTATGGAAAAGTAGTGAAAAATCAAGCAAAGATTCATTACATCTACAATCAACAAAAAACGGAAAGTTTCAAGAAGTACAAAAAAAATATGTGGGGATTAACGGCAAGTTATACCTTCAATCGAGATGGAACAGAAGGTTATACAGCACACTCTCCATTAAATGACAATAATGTAATTACGCCTACAGCTGCGTTATCGTCTTTCCCATATGCACCGAAAGAATCTATGGATTTCTTGAAGTTTATTTACGAAAAACAAAACAAAAGCTTGATTGGAGTAGCAGGTCCGTATGATGCGGTTGATGTAAAAAATGATCGAGTGATTACGAAATATTTGGCGATAGATCAAGGAACAATTACACCAATGATAGAGAATTATCGCTCTGGATTATTGTGGAAATTGTTTATGCAAAATGAAGATGTACAAAGAGGTTTAGACAAATTGAAATTCAAAACAACAGCCTCGAATTAAAATCAAAAAAATGAAAAAACTAATTTATTCAATTGCTTTCTTAGGATTAGCATTCAATACTTATGCGCAAAAAATAAAGTTTGATAAATCGAAATCGAAATCAGAGTTTATTGATTATGTGATGAGTCAAATGACGATTGATGACAAAGTGGGTCAGATGGTACAATATACCTATGATGGAGGTGATGTTACAGGCTCTGCAATTGATAAAAATTATATAAAATACACGAAACAAGGTATGATGGGGTCTGTATTTAACGCTACGACAACAGATATTACCAAAAAATTACAAAAAATTGCTGTTGAAGAAACACGTCTTGGAATTCCATTAATTTTTGGATACGATGTAATTCATGGTTATGAAACTATTTTTCCAATTCCACTTGGTGAAGCTTCTTCTTGGGATTTAAAAGCAATTGAAAAATCGGCTCGAATTGCTGCTGAAGAAACAGCTGCTGGCGGAGTTCATTGGACTTTTGCTCCGATGGTTGATATCGGTTTTGATCCTCGTTGGGGACGTGTTTCTGAAGGTGCAGGTGAAGATACTTTCTTAGGAAGTAAAATTGCAATAGCGCGTGTTAATGGTTTTCAAGGTAAAAGTTTATATGATTTAAATACCGTTTTAGCGTGTACAAAACACTTTGCAGGATATGCTTTAGCGCAGGCTGGTCGCGATTATGGTTCGGTAGAAATTTCTGATCGTTTCTTAAGAGATTATATTTTGCCGCCTTTCAAAGCGACTGTTGATGCAGGTGCTGGATCTTTCATGACGTCTTTCAACGAAATTGGAGGAGTTCCTTCTACAGCAAGTAAATATTTGTACGATCAAATTTTGCGTAAAGAGTGGAATTATAAAGGGTTTGTTGTAACAGATTATACGGCGATTCAGGAATTAGTTCCTCATGGAATTGCAAAAGATTTGGAAGAAGCAACTCTAAAATCGGTTGAAGCAGGAATTGAAATGGATATGATGAGTGGTGCTTTTCTTAATCATTTATCAAAATTAGTAAAAGAAGGAAAAGTAAAACAAGATGTGATTGATACTGCGGTTCGTAGAATTTTAGAAGCTAAATATGATTTAGGTCTTTTCGAAGATCCATATCGTTATTCAAATGCAAAACGAGAGAAAGAAACGGTAATGAAACAAGAGTTTTTAAATGAAGCTCGTGATGTTGCGCGTAAATCAATGGTTTTATTAAAGAATGATAAACAAATTTTACCATTAAAAGAATCTCAAAAAGTTGCAGTTATTGGACCTTTAGTTAAAGATGAGAAAAATATCATCGGAAACTGGGCTGCACGTGGAGATCGTTATGGAAAAGCGTGGTCTGTTTGGGAAGGTTTGAATGATGTTTTAGGTAAAAACGCAAAAATTACTTACGCACAAGGAACAGAACTTAATTCGTTTAAAACTGATGGTTTTCAAGAAGCAATTAATATAGCGAAAAACTCGGATGTAATTGTTGCGGTTATGGGAGAAAACGAGAATCAAACAGGTGAAGCTGCTTCTCAAACAAATATAGATTTACCAGGAAATCAGAAAGAATTATTAAAAGAATTAAAGAAACTTGGTAAGCCAATTGTTTTAGTTTTAATGGCTGGTCGTCCAATGACAATTTCGTGGGAAAATGATAATATGGATGCAATTTTATACGCATGGTATCCAGGAACAATGGGAGGTTTAGCGATTACAGATGTGTTGTATGGAAAATACAATCCTTCGGCCAAAACACCGATGACATTTCCTCGTTCTGTAGGTCAAATACCAATTCATTACAATCAAAAAAATACAGGTAGACCTTATTTAGGAGCGAGTGATGCGGAGCAAAAATATAAATCTCGTTATACAGATTCTCCGAATTCGCCTTTATATCCATTTGGTTATGGTTTAAGTTATACAACGTTTGATTATAGTAACTTAAAGTTGAACAAATCAACGATGAGGAATGGAAAAGATGAAATCAAAGTCACTGTAAATGTTAAAAATACAGGAAACTACGATGGAGAAGAAGTAGTACAATTATATGTTCGCGATTTAGTAGGAAGTGTGACGCGTCCAGTTCGAGAATTGAAAGGTTTTGATAAAGTGATGATTAAGAAAGGAGAAACAAAAACAATTACGTTTACATTAACTTCAGAAGATTTAAAATTCCACGATATCAATATGAACTATGTTGCAGAAGCAGGAGATTTCGACATTTTTGTTGGTGGAAATTCAGACGCAACGCTTAAAACAAGTTTTACTTTAGTTGATTAAATTCCTCATTTATAGTTTTAGTTAGAAATTTAATTTATTTCTCATCCAAGTAAGTATTGTTGTGCTTACTTGGAATTTTTTAACATCACACACATGAAAAAATATATTAGTTTAAGTTTAGTTTTAATCATGACAATGATAGGTTTTGCACAACAAAATTTATCAATTATGTCTTACAATATTAGATTAGCGTCTGTTGATGATGGCGCAAATCATTGGAATATTCGCAAACAAAAATTGGTTGATTTAATCAAATATTATGATGCTGATTTTGTTGGTGTACAAGAAGCGCAAGTTCCTCAGTTAGATTTTATCAAACAAAATAATTCGAGTTTAGATTTTATTGGATCTCCTCGAAATGATGATAAAAACGCTGAATATTCTGCTATTTTCTATAAAAAAGATCAATATAAAGTTTTAGAACAACATACTTTTTGGTTATCAGAAACGCCAGAAAAAATGTCGAAAGGTTGGGATGCTTCTTATTATAGAATTATCACTTACGGATTATTTCAAGATAAAAAAACGAAAAATACATTTTGGATAATCAATACACATTTTGATAATGATGGAAAAATTGCGCGTCAAAAATCGTTAGAAATGATTGATAATTTAATTCAAAAGTTAACTGAAAAGAAAAACGTTCCAGCATTTTTTATGGGAGATTTTAATATGAATCAAAACGATGAATCTGTTAAATATATTCAAAACAAATATTTAGATACTCGTCTAAATGCGCAAATGGTTTATGGACCAGATTTTACATGGGAAGATTTTAAATTCAATGTAAAAGGAACAGAAATTTTAGATTACATTTTTTACAAAAAGAATTCAAAAGTAACGTGTAAAAGTTTCAATACGATTGATGATTTCTACGATTTCAAATATCCATCAGATCATTTACCAATTTTAGCCAAATTTTTAATTCAATAATAATTATGACAAAATCACATTTGAAATATCCTCTTATTGCAGCTTTATTGTTAAATTATTTTGCCGTAAATGCGCAAGATTTTAAACTTTCGAACAAGAAAATCGAAATATATACAACTGCAAAAAATACGAATCAACGTATCGCAAAATCGACAGATAAGTTAGCTGTAAAAAAGTTTCCACAACCAAAAGAAACAGATATTGCAATTTTTATTGATCCAAAACGTAAATTCCAAAAATTTGAAGGAATTGGAGGAGCTATCACAGATGCTTCAGCAGAAGTTTTAGCAAAATTGCCAAAGAAAACGCAACAAGAAATTATCAAAGCTTATTATAGCGAAAAAGAAGGAATTGGTTATTCGTTGATTAGAACAACAATAAATTCGAGTGATTTTTCGAGCGATAGTTACACGTATGTAAAAGATAATGATAATGAGTTAAAAACTTTTGACATTGCACATGATTTGAATTATAAAATTCCGATGATTAAAATGGCAAAAGCAGAAATGAAAGATGCCTATCGTTTATATGCAAGTCCTTGGAGTCCGCCAGCTTGGATGAAAACGAATAACAGTATGTTAAAAGGAGGTTCTTTGAAACCTGAATATTACCAAACTTGGGCTAACTATTTTGTGAAATTTATCGAGAATTATGAGAAAATTGGTTTACCAATTTGGGGAGTTTCTATTCAGAACGAACCAATGGCAACGCAAACATGGGAATCGTGTATTTATACAGCTGAAGAAGAACGTGATTTTTTGAAAAATAATTTAGGTCCGACTTTTCACCAAAAAGGATTAAAAGACAAAAAAATTATTGTGTGGGATCATAACCGTGATTTAATTTATCAACGTGCTTCAACTATTTTGAATGATTCTGAAGCTGCTAAATATGTTTGGGGAGTTGGTTTTCACTGGTACGAAACATGGAACGGAAGCGTGAATTTATTCAATAATGTAGCGTTAACTCACGAAGCTTTCCCGAATGTTAATTTAATTTTTACAGAAGGTTGTAAAGAACAATTTGATTACAATCAAATGGGAAATTGGGCATTGGGTGAAAAATATGGTTACAATATGATCAACGATTTTAACTCCGGAACAGTTGCTTGGACAGATTGGAATGTTTTGTTGGATGAAAAAGGAGGACCAAATCACGTAGGAAATTTCTGTTTTGCACCAATTCATGGTGATACTAGAAATGGACAGGTTACGTATACAAATTCGTTTTACTACATTGGTCAATTCTCAAAATTTATTCGTCCAGGTGCGCAAAGAATTGCGGCATCGTCTAATCGTTCAGATTTAATGACAACTTCCTTTGTAAACAAAGACGGAAAAGTTGTGGTGGTTGTGATGAATCAAACAGATAAACCTTATCAATATAATTTATGGATAGAAGGAGAAGCTGTTGAGGTAAATTCGCAAGAACATTCGATTAGCACAATCATTATTTCGTAAAAAAATAGAATAATTAAAGGGAAAATTATTTATAGTAAATTGCTTGACAAATTGACAACGTAAGAAGTTAAAGTCAAGCAATTTTTATTTAAAATAGAAGAAAATGAAATATTTAGTTGCCTTATTTTTAATGATAAGTTATACATATGCGCAGAAAACGATAGTATATGATAAAAAAAATAATTTAGCGTTTGATATTTATTATCCGAAAAACTATAAAGAGAATCAAACCTATAATGTATTTGCTTGGGTACACGGAGGCGGATTTTCAGGAGGAACAAGAGCGGATAAAGAAGAAATTGAACGAATGAAAGATGCTCAAGAAAGAGGTTTCGTAGCTGTTTCTATCTCGTATAGATTATTGGCAAATTCTTCGGCTGGTTTTGGGTGTGATTTGCCAAAACAAGAAAAGTTGATGATTTTTAAAGAAGCCTCTTTTGATGTTTTAACTGCGCTAAATTTTATTCAAAATAATTCAAAAGAACTTAAATTCTCGATTAATAAATTAATTTTAGGAGGAAGTAGTGCAGGAGCGGAGACTATTCTAAATGCTTATTATTTGAGAGATTTATGGTACGGAAATCAATTCAATCAAGTTAAAATTGATGGATTAGTAAGTTATGCAGGAGCGATTGTAGACAATCGTTATGTTACAAAATCGAGTGTTTTGCCAACAGTTTATGTACATGGTTTAAGCGATGATGTTGTACCAGCTTACAATGCGCCACACAGAAGTTGTTTGGATAATCAACCAGGATTTTTTCCTTTAAATGGTTCTGCTACTTTAGAAGATTTGAATAGAAAATATAGTCAGGCATCTTTTGCTATTTTCTCTAATTCAGGAAAACATGAATGGTCTGGATTAAGAAAACAATATTTAGACGAAGTTTTCAATTTTATTAATCAATCAATAATTGGGAATAAAAAAGTAAATAATCGAATAATTGTTGACTAATAAAAATATAAGTACATGATAAATTATTTAATGATTATAAATATAAAACAAACAAAGAGCAAAAGTTTCTTCTGCTCTTTGCTAAATAACCTAACCAACTTTATACTATGAAAAATCTGTATAATCTTTAAACTCCTTTGTTACGAATCACAAATAAGAATTGTAAATTTAAGAATAGAATTATTATTTTAAATTGATGTAGATCAAGAAATAATAGGTAAATAAAATATAGAATCTGATTCAGTTTTAGCTAATGGAACAATGACAATCACTCTAAAATTTGATAAAAAAAACTACAATTACAAATTTTGAAGGAGGAACAGCTTGTTAATTCTTAAATAAAAAGACAAAGCAATTTGCTTTGTCTTTTATAGTTAGTTTTTGAGGATAAAATTAGAAATGACTTCTACTAATTCTATATTTATTGGAAGTTCTGGGTTGTTGTAAGAAGATAAATCATCTTTTGAAGTAACATTTTTTAAAACGTGATTCATCCCTTTGATAATAACAGCAGATTTAGGAGATAGGTTTTTAGCGTTCTCCGTATCAACTTGTATATCCATACCCCCTTGAATCACTAAAAAAGGAATAGTTAATTTATTGATTTCATTTACAGGATTATATTTAATCCAAGAAATTAAATAAGGTTGTACACTTTTACGAAATAATGAAGATAAATTAGGATTAATATTATTTACAGTATTTCCATTTTTCAAAGAATCTATAATAGCATACGATTCGGTTTTTAATTGTTCAGGAAGTAGATTTAATTGTTTTTTAAGTATTTGGTCAATAGATTCTCCTGCACCAGAAATCGAGATGAATTTGTCGACATTTTTTGAAGATGCAAGCATTCCAATTAATGAACCTTCGCTGTGTCCAGCTATTGAAATAGAACCAAATCTTTTATCTTTTTTTAAGAAAGTTATCCAATTCCTTGCGTCCTCAACGTAATCATCAAATGTAAGTTTAGACTCGTCCAAATTAGCAATAGAACTTTCTCCGATTCCTCTTTTGTCATAGCGAATAGATGCAATTCCTTTTTCAGCTAAACTATGAGCTAAATATTTCAAAGAGTTATTAATCATCATATTATTGTTTCCATTTCTATCTGTTGGTCCAGAACCAGAAATTAATAAAACAATTGGTATTTTAGATTTTGCATTTTGAGGTAAACATAATGTTCCAAATAATTTAACTTGATTTTCGTTAAGTTGAATATCTGATTCTGTGAAATCATTTTTTGATTGACCAAAAACTGTAGAACAAATAAGTATAAAGAAAAATAAAACTTTTTTCATATTTTTTGTGGTATTAATAATGATAATATTGTGGTTAAAACAATGATAAATAACAAGGTAGCAATGAAAGCAAAAACTTGTTTTGTATTTTTCATGTTTGTAACAGTTTTGAAACCTATGTATAAAAAATAGAGCATTATACACAAGAAAAATATCGCGATAAAAGCTACAATTACAAGTACAATCATTGTTGGAGCTTCGTGCAAAACTTCGAGATTATTTGTTGTAACTCCTTTCAAAACCTTGTCCATACTTTTGTTGACAATTGGAATAAAATCCGTTATGAATACAATGTAATAAGCGATTCTTGAGATTAAAACAACGTTTACAATGTCTATAATTCGTGTTCTGTTATTGATGATTTTTCCTAAAATGTAAAATATGAGGATTGCAATTACTAAATTTCTCGTATTTTGATACAACAAATCGAGATAAGAATAAGAAATTCCATTTTTCTTAATGCTTAAAAAATCAGGGAAAAAAGATTCAGTAATATTGGCGATATAAGTGAAAAGGAAATGCGAAAATAGTCCAATAATGAACAGTATTTTTTCATCGAAATATGCAAATGGATTAAGGAGTTTCTTTATCATTTTTTAGTGTATTTATTGTGTTAACAAATTCATCTGGCTGATCGCAGCTCACCAAATATTTTACATTTTCTAATTCAATAGCAACAAGTTTTGTACGATTTTTTATATTGCATCGATAATTGTCCATAGATCTTCCTATCAAACCATAAATGCCTCGTGCACCTATAATCATCAAATTATTTTGAGATTTTCTTGTAATAATTTTCACTTCATTTATCGGAATAATACTCGTTTTGACTTTTGAAATAAGATAAATATTATTCAAATCAACTTTAATTTTATTTAAAGAGATTAAAAAATAATACGCAAACAACGGATAAATAATGATTGCATAAATCACCGCAACATATACTTCTGTTTCTTTAAACAATATTCCTCCAATTAAGATTAATAATACAATTAAAATAGCAGTTGTAACCTTAAAAAATAGCGACATCGATACTGAAAATTCTTTATTCATCGGACATTGTTTTTATTTTATTAATCAAATCATCTACTTTATTTCGCATGGTTGGATAGCTGACTTCAAATTCTTTTGCCATGTCTTTTAAACTTCCTGAGTTGACAAAGAATTGCATAATAAATGCTTGTTCTTCATTTGTAAGTTTCAGAAATAAAGGAAGTTCATAGTTTCCTACAACTTGTGTTTCGCAATGGTTGCAAATTAATTTTTCGACCGCTAATTCTTCGGCACAGCTGGGACATATAACAGGAAGTTTTTTCATTTGGTTAAATAATATTAAAATTAATTTTAATAAAGTTAAATAAAAGTTTAATTAATTCAAAATTTGAAATCATATTTTTTCAACTTTAATATTATTGATACATTTGCAACCTAAGTTTTAGTAAAATGAATTTTAAGAAATTAGCCCTTGCAGCATTGGCGCTAGGGACAACAGCATATATCGTTAATCACAATAGGAAAAAGGTAAAATATAAACCAGCTCAAAATTTTGATTTAGGTGGATTTTTAGGACGTTGGTACGAGATTGCACGTTTGGAAAATAAAGCACAAAAAGGACAAACAAATGTGACACATCGTTTTAATTTGAACGAAGAAAATGGGCAATTGGAAGTGATTGTACGCGGATATAATGCGAAGAAAAAAGGATGGGAAAAGATTGAAGGAATTGCTACGCAAGATATTGAAAATGTTGGGTTGTTCTCGACAACGTTTTTACCAATTTTAGCAAAAAAATTATATGTAATTGATTTTGATAAAGATTACAATAATGTATTAGTTGCAAGTGAAGATTATAAAAAGTTATGGATTCTATCGCGTAAGAAAGAGATTTCGGATAAGGTAAAAGACAGATTTTTTGATTCGGCAAAGAAAGTAGGATTTGATCCAAGTAAGTTAATTTGGCCTTCTCAAGTTCCAATTGCGAAATAAGATTATTTATTTTTAAGACATAAAAAAAGCCTCGAGAATTTCTCGAGGTTTTTTGTTTTATTATTTTTGGTTTTTCTTTTCCCAATCGATCGGGAAATTACAACTTTGGTACTCTTTTCCAATTTTAATGTAAGCATCACCAACTTGACGTTTTACCCAATCCATCAACAATGTACGTTCTTTATCTTGAACTGCAAATTTCTGAATTCTATAATAATCATCTTGATAATTGATTTTATGCTCTGGATAAAATTTATTGATTTTTAAGATTCTTAAAGCTTTTCTGTTATCAAAATCATCTTCGAAAACTTGAGAAATATCTCCTTCATTTAATGTTGCAATCGCTGTAAACATTGGTAGAGGCAAAGCCATTTTCTCGAAACGATCGTCACCAGAATTTTGGTTCATGATATTTCCTGAGTTAAATTTTGTGTATTTATCATCAGAAAATCTTAATGCAGCATCTTTAAATGTCATTTTTCCGTCGTTAATTAAAACTCGAATAGAATCTAATTTATTATAAGCCTTTTTTATTTCTTCTTCTGTTGGTTTCAACGTAATCAAGATATGGCGCAAATCTAATTCTTGTCCACGACGTTTTTCTAACTTAATAATATGATATCCAAAATCAGTTTTGAATGGATCAGAAATTTCACCTTCTTGTAAGTTAAACGCCACCGCATCAAACTCTTTTACCATTTTACCACGAGAAACTTTTTTGTATTCACCTCCGTTACTTGCAGAACCTGGATCTTCTGAATATAAAATTGCTTTCGTTGCAAAAGAAGCACCTTCTTCAATTTCTTTTTTGATTTCTTTTAATTGATCAATAATCTTTTGTTGATTTTCTTGCGAAACTTCAGGATAAGTTACAATATGGCTAATCGAAACTTCGTCTTTTACGTCTGGTAACTCACCTTGGTGTTTTTCGAAAAACAAACGAACTTCTTCTGGCGTAGCATCAGCACCTTTTACAACCATTTCTCTTTTGTTACGTGCATAAATATTATCTTCTACGATATATTTAGTTTCGTTTTTCATTTCCGCCATTGTACGGAATCCGAAATAGTCTAAAATTTGTTTTTCTCCTCCAGCTTGAGCAATCCAACCTTCGATTTGGTTGTTTAATTGACGAGTGACCTCGTCTTGTGTCACTTTGATTAAAGTATCTTGTTTTGCACGATCAACCAACATTTTGTCTAACATAATGTCATTTAGGAAATCACATTTGTCTTCGACTTTCATCCCTTGTTGTTTCGACATTAAATAGTCACGATCTACATCAGACTCTAAAACAATCTGATCTCCGACAACAGCAGCTATACCATCTACTTTAGCAAGACGTTTTGGTGTTGGTTTTGCTGTTTGTGCAAAAGTATTTACCGTAAATAATGCTGCAATTAGCAACATCATACTCGATTTAAATTTCATATACTTTAATTTCATTTTAATATTCTAAGCTCGATAAAAAAACTTACCGATGAGCAAATTTAACTTTTTTTGTTAAAGTCCAACATATTTTAATTTCCTTTAACAAAAGAATTGATTTTTTAGTTTATTGTTAAGATTAAACTAAGCCAAATGTACGCAAAGAAACATTCCAAGCAGATTCGAAATCAAAAAGATTCAAACCATGTTTTTCTTTATGCTCATTTGCGAAACTAATTAACTTCTCAGTTGGCATATTTCCGACCATATCACTTTTTGACATTGGACATCCGCCCAAACCTTTTATAGCGCCATCAAAACGACGACAACCATTATCATAAGCGGCTTGTACTTTGGAATGCCATTCGGTATAAACGGTATGAAAATGTGCGCCAAATTCAATTTCTGGATAATGAGGAATCAAATTTTGGAACAAATCAACAATTGTTTTTTCATCTGCAACACCAATTGTATCTGATAAATTGATTGAAGAAATTCCGATATCCGCCATTTTTTTAGACCATTCTTTTACGATTTCTTCATTCCAAGTTTCTCCATAAGGGTTTCCAAACGCCATCGAAAGATAAATTAACATATGTTTACCATTATCATTTGAGATTTGGTTGATTTCTTTCACCATTTCAAACGCTTCTTCACGACTTTTATTCGTGTTGAATTGTTGAAAATTCTCTGAAATAGAAAAAGGAAATCCAATAATATCCACTTTTTCGTGTTCTGCAGCTTTCATTGCGCCACTTTTATTGGCAACAACAACAGATAATTTCGATTTTGAATTGGTTTTATCAATATTATCTAAAACTTCTTTTGTGTCCGCCATCTGTGGAATCGCTTTTGGCGAAACAAAACTTCCACAATCTATCGCTTCAAAACCAACAGTCAATAAACGATTTAAGTAATCGATTTTCTTATCAGTTGGAATAAAATCTTTGCGTCCTTGCATTGCATCACGAGGACATTCAATAATTTTAAAAGTTAGCTCACTCATTTTTTTGGTTTATTTGCGCCTTAAAGGTAGATAATTTAGTAATTTTGACAAAAATTAAAACGCAATGCAAACAGAATGGAGAGAAAAGTTGGTAACACGCTTTTTGAAATATGTTAAAACTTACACTGAAAGTGAAGCTTTTTTAGATAAATTTCCAAGTACAGACCGTCAATGGGATTTAGCAAATTATTTGGTTGAAGAGTTAAAACAAATCGGTTTAGAAGATGTTTCAATAGATGAAAACGGGTATGTTTTTGGATATGTTCCTTCTACAGTTGATCACGAAGTGCCTACTATTGGTTTTGTTTCTCATATGGATACATCGCCAGATTTTTCTGGAGAAAATGTACAACCTCAAATTTGGGAAAATTACGATGGTGGAGATATCAAATTGAACGAATCAATGATTTTATCACCAAACGAGTTCCCTGAATTATCTCAATATAAAGGTCAAACAATCATTACAACTGATGGTACAACATTATTAGGTGCTGATGATAAAGCTGGTGTTGCTGAAATTGTAACAGCTGCAGAATATTTGATTGCTCATCCAGAAATTAAACATGGACGTATTGCTATTGGATTTACACCTGACGAAGAGGTTGGTCGCGGTGCAGATTTCTTTAATGTAGAGAAATTTGGTGCTGAATGGGGTTACACAATGGATGGTTCTGAAATTGGAGAATTAGAGTACGAAAACTTTAATGCTGCATCTGGAATTGTTACAATCAAAGGTAAATCTGTTCACCCAGGTTATGCAAAAGATAAGATGATTAATGCATCTAATATTGCAATGGAGTTTGCTGCGCAATTACCAAACGACGAAGTTCCTGAATTAACTGATGGTCGCGAAGGATTCTTTCATTTAGCTAAAATTACAGGAAATGTATCTGAAGCAAAAATGGTTTACATTATCCGTGACCACGATATGGAGCAATATGAAGCGCGTAAAGCTTTATTTTTACAAATTGCTGCTGATATTCAAGAGCGTTTTGATCATGAAGTAATTACAGCAGAAGTTTCTGATCAATATTTTAATATGATTGAGAAAGTAAAAGAGAAATTCCAATCTGTTGAAATCGCAGAACAAGCTTTGAAAGACTGTGGTGTTACGCCAAATATCAAACCAATTCGTGGAGGTACAGATGGTGCTCGTTTATCTTTTATGGGATTACCTTGTCCTAATATCTTTGCTGGAGGTCATAATTTCCACGGACCTTACGAATATGTTCCGGTAGAATCTATGGAAAAAGCAACAGAAATTATTGTACGTATTGCAGAATTAACAGCTGAAGGAGCGAAATAATTCTTACAATATATCTTAAAAATAACTTAAGTTTTCTTTTTTGGTTTAAATTTTGTGTAATTTCAAATCAAATTAGAAAACTTTTTTTATGAAAAATATCGTATTATCAGCAGCCGCTATATTTTGTTCAACTTTTGCATTTGCGCAAGAAGAGATAAATGTTGGAGATTTTAATATCTTAAAAGTTTATGATAAAATTCCAGTTGAATTAATTTCATCAAACGAAAACTTAGTGAAAGTAGATGGAGTTAATGCGAGCGATGTTCAAGTTGAAAATAACAAAGGTGAACTGAAATTGAAAATGACAGGAACCAAATTGATGCAAGGAGGAGAAGCAACGGTTAAGGTTTATTACAAATCATTATATGAAATTCAGGCAAGTCAAGGTTCTCGCATTTATTCTGGTGATGTCGTAAAATCGCAAGCATTGTATTTGACATCTAACGAAGGTTCATCTATTAAATTACCAATCGAAACCTCAAAATTAGAAGTCAAAATAAATTCTGGTGCAGAAGTAATTTTAACTGGTGATACTGAATTTCAGACTGTAATTGCAAATTCTGGAGGGAAATATTATTCGAAAACATTAAATTCTGATACAGCAAGTTTAACAACAAATGCAGGAGGAGTAATAGAAGCGAGAGCAGAGAAATCTGTAGATGCAAAAACTAGAGCAGGTGGAGTGATTGATATTTATGGTAATCCAACGCAGCGTAATCATAAAAAATTAGCTGGCGGAAAGATTAATTTTAAATAATTAAAACTTTAACAATAATAGAAAAGCAACGATTAATTTGTTGCTTTTTTTGTTTGATACAACAAGTAAATTAATTCGACATATTTGCTATAACTTATCGTTCCTTCTTGGTTATTTGCCTTCAAAAACTGATTATTTAATTCAGAAAAAGTATCGCTTGTAGCACCTTCATATTTCAAATAATGTTTTAATTCGGCTTTTCTGTCTTGCTTTATTTTAGAATGCATATTATCCAATTCCATTTTCACAAAATACGGATCAGATTTGTAAATAGCGCCTAAAAGTGTGTAAATACTTTTGTAATAAACCGAATAATTAATTTCTGGGTTTTTAGATTTTGCACCTAAATAATAAGCCAAAAAATTAGCTTCACTTTCTGATGCAAACCCCATTTGATGCCCATATTCGTGGAAAAGTGTAGCAGGTTGTTTTAAATTTGTATTGTATCGATTCAGATTTGCTTCTACCGTAAAAGGATTATAGTATCCCAAAATACCCATAAAATTTTGCATTTCCGAAATCCAAGATAATTTGTAATGTACATCTTTTAATAATCGATAATTTTTTAACCATTTTACATTTTTTACTTGGTGCTGTAAAGCAAAAAATTCTTGGTTATAATCTTTTAAATTAGATTTGAATTTTATCGTTGTTGTTGAATCATTGTGTTCGATTAAATTTCTTGCTGATATTGCTTTATCAAGTTCGTAGCAATAGAATTCTTTCAGAATTTTAGGTTGAATAACGATTTTTTCTTTGTTAATAGTTAATGTTTCTTTTTTGTACATCACGCCCCAAGCAAACGTGTAAATAAAGTAAATACAATTTACAAAAATCATAATGTGATAAATTGAATGCGAAACTTTTTCTTTTGATTTGAAAAAACTTCGAATCAATTTAAAAATCAATACAAAACCGATTATTCCAATGATTAAATAAAATAATTCTCCAACAGGAAAATGAACTGAATTCGTGATTTTTGCAATAAATCCTGAAATTGGAAATGTAAGATAATTCACTATAAAATCATCAACGCTTTCGATTGAAAATAATATCGAAAATAAAATAATTTGAAATAGAAAAATAAGAATACTTCGATAAGTTTTATTCAACTTCTTTAGCATATTGATTGGCGATATAACTGATATAAATTAACTGAAAAGTATGGTAAAGCATAATCGGAATCAAATAAATACCGATATCTCCTTTAAAAATAACTGCTGCAATTACTGAGCCATGAACCAATGATTTTTTAGTCGAACAAAATTGAATGGTAATATCATCTTCTCGATTAAAATTCATTTTCTTAGCAATCCATTTTGAAAGTTTGAAAAAGAAAAAGAATAACGCAACTACAATTATGAAAACTGCCAACAACGGAAGAACGCCTAATTTTGTAAATAATCCATCCAAAAAAGTATGACTAAAACTGTTGTAAACAATAAGTACAATGGTTAGTTTATCTAAATTACCGAATTGCTTTTTATATTTATTATAAAAGAATCCTAAATAAGGTTGTAAAAGTGCACCGACAAAAACAGGTAAAATAATTTTAAGAACCAAATCCAAAAAAGTGGCTAATAAATCAAATTCACCATTACTTTTTGATAAAAACAAACTCATCCAAAGCGGTGTAACAACAATACCTATTAGTCCAGAAATACTTGCATTAAAAATAGCACTTGGTATGTTTCCTTTTGCTATCGAAACCATTACAACTGACGAAGAAACGGTACTTGGTAATGCGGCTAAATAAAATATAGCGACATAAAGTGTAAAATAAACTGGGTAACTTTTTACCAACGGATAAAAACACAAAACAAGTATTGGAAAAAAAATAAATGTAATAGATTGAATCAAGACATGCATTTTCCAATTTGCTAAATCCTTGAAAACTTCTTTCCAATTAAGTTTTAGCCCATAAAAAAAGAATACTAGAATAACGCCAATATCAATTACTGTGTTCAGATTAAAATCTTTGTAAGACCACAAACTAATATCGGGGAAAAAATAGGCAACAATAATGGCAACGAATAAAAACAGAATAAATGGATCAGGTAATTTATTTAGAATTTTCAAAATCAATAAAATTTAAACAAAAATAATAAATATGATGATAAACATTTACTAAATATTTATGAATTTGATTTAAAGATAAAATACATAATGTTAAGTATTTGTAAATTGAATAACTTTTTTTATATATTTGTACATACAACACTAAAAACTACTTATGAATACATGTCTACAGTGCAACCAAACTCTATTTGGCCGAAAAGACAAAAAGTTTTGTAATGATTTTTGTCGAAATTCTTATAATAATAATCTTAACCGTGATAAAGTAGAAATTGTACGAAATATTAACAACAGATTAAGAAAAAATAATCGTATCTTAAAAACTTTATTAGAAGAAGGAGCTCGTTCGGTAAATAAAAACGAATTGAGTTTGAGAAACTTTGATTTTAAGTACATTACAAATGTAGATGAATCAAAAAATGGCACGATTTTTTATGTGTACGATGTTGGATATCAAGAGTTAAACGAAGAAAATTATTTATTATTTCAGGTATAAATTTTTATTTTTTTATTGAAAAAGCGCGTCAACATGTTGATGCGCTTTTATATTTTAACTAAATCTTTTCTTTTTTTATACGTTATATTTTATGACTAATTTTTGTTGCGATTAAGTTTAACTTTCTAAAATAACTTAACTTTGCTCCACGATGAAAAAAGATATCAATCAACTTGATCCGAAAGAATTTATTCTGATTAAAGGTGCAAAACTGCACAACTTAAAAAACATTGATTTAGCGATTCCAAAAAATAAATTAGTCGTGATTACTGGGATGTCTGGTTCTGGGAAATCTACTTTGGCTTTTGATACGTTGTATGCGGAAGGGCAGCGTCGTTATGTCGAAAGTTTATCGTCTTATGCACGTCAGTTTTTAGGAAAATTGGATAAGCCTCAAGTTGATTATATCAAAGGAATAGCGCCAGCAATAGCGATTCAGCAAAAAGTAAATTCTACGAATCCGCGTTCTACAGTTGGGACATCAACAGAAGTTTACGATTATCTAAAGTTGTTGTACGCACGAATCGGTAAAACATATTCGCCAATTACAGGAGAATTAGTTCAAAAGGATTCGGTGACAGATGTAATTGATTATCTAAAAACTTTTGCGGCTGAAACTAAATTTATTCTTCAAATAAAATTAGTTGTGCCAGAGGAACGTTCGTTTGTTGAACATTTAAACATTCTTCAACAACAAGGGTTTACACGTTTGAGTGTAGATGGAAATCAAGTGAAAATTGAAGATCTAATTTCATTTAATTTCGAACCTCAACCCGAAAATGATGTTCATCTTGTCATTGATCGTATCGCTTTGCCAACAGAGGACGAAGAATCTTTTTATCATCGTTTGGCAGATTCTATCGATACGGCTTTTTTCGAAGGAAAAGGAGAAATAGCGATTGTAAATGTAGAAGATAATTCGGTAAAATATTTCTCAAATAAATTCGAATCAAATGGTTTGATTTTTAATGAACCAACTATCCATTTCTTTAGTTTCAATAATCCTTATGGAGCTTGTCCAACTTGCGAAGGTTACGGGAAAGTAATTGGAGTTGAGGAGAATCTTGTCGTTCCAAATAAATCGTTGTCAATCTACGAAGATGCGGTTGTAGCTTGGAAAGGTGAGAAAATGGGCGAGTGGAAAAATCATTTTATCAAACTTTCTCAAAAAGTAGATTTTCCAATTCATAAACCATATTTTGAGTTATCCGAAGAGCAAAAAGACTATTTGTGGCATGGAGATAACGACTGGGAAGGATTGGATGGTTTTTTTAAAATGGTTGAGGAGAATACATACAAAATTCAATATCGTGTAATGTTGTCTCGTTATCGTGGTAAAACAACTTGTCCAACTTGTAAAGGAAAGCGTTTGCGTAAGGAAACGAATTACGTGAAAATTGCGGATAAATCGATTAATGATTTGGTTGATTTACCTTTGAATGAGTTGAATGATTTCTTTACAAGTATTACATTTAACGAATATGATCAGCAAATTGCGGGTCGAATTATATATGAGATTAAGTCGCGTTTAACGTTTTTGTTAGATGTTGGTTTAGAATATTTAACGCTAAATCGTGCTTCGAATACGTTGTCTGGAGGAGAATCACAACGTATCAATTTAGCAACTTCTTTGGGAAGTAGTTTGGTTGGTTCGATGTATGTGTTAGACGAGCCTTCGATTGGTTTACATTCGCGTGATACAGCTAAATTTATTACAATTTTACATCGTTTACGCGATTTAGGCAATACAGTGATTGTGGTAGAGCATGATGAAGATATCATGAAAGCTGCTGATTATATCATCGATATTGGTCCAGAAGCAGGAACAAATGGAGGTGAAGTAGTTTTTGAAGGAACCTATGATGAATTATTAAAAGGTGATACATTAACATCTAAATATTTGAACGGAAAATTAGAAATTGAAGTTCCTAAAAAACGTCTAAAATCTCCTAATTATTTGAAAATTATTGGAGCAAGAGAAAATAATCTAAAAAATATTGATGTTAAATTTCCTCTGAACGAATTAACCGTTATTACAGGTGTTTCGGGTTCAGGGAAATCTACCTTAATGAAAGATATTTTAGCACCAGCTGTTCAGCGTCATTTCGAGATTTTTGGAAATAAAATCGGTGATTTTGATGAGTTAGTTGGAGATCTGAAACAATTGGAAGGAATTGAGTTAATCGATCAAAATCCAATCGGGAAATCTTCGCGTTCTAATCCTGTGACGTATGTAAAAGCTTACGATGATATCCGAAATTTATTTGCCAATCAGAAAGCAAGTAAAGTGATGGGATTTCAACCAAAACATTTTTCGTTTAATGTAGATGGCGGACGTTGTGATGCATGTAAAGGAGAAGGGACAATTACCATCGAAATGCAGTTTATGGCTGATGTAGAGCTGGTTTGTGAAGATTGCCATGGCGAACGTTTCAAGAAAGAAATCTTAGAAGTTAAATTCGAAGGAAAATCGATTTCAGATATTTTAAATCTAACAATTGATGAAGCAATTGACTTTTTTGCAACGCATCAACAAAATAAAATTGTCGAAAAGCTGAAACCATTACAAGATGTTGGTTTGGGTTATGTAAAACTTGGGCAATCGTCGAATACGCTTTCTGGTGGAGAGGCACAACGTGTGAAGCTGGCTTTTTTCTTGACGAAAGGAGAAACGACAAATAAAACCTTGTTTATTTTTGATGAGCCTTCTACAGGTCTGCATTTCCATGATATTCAGAAGTTGATTAAAGCATTACGTGCTTTGATTGATTTGGGACATTCGGTTTTTGTAATCGAACATAATATGGATATTATCAAAGTTGCCGATTGGGTGATTGATCTTGGTCCAGAAGGAGGGAAGAAAGGCGGTTATTTGGTTGCCGAAGGTACACCAGAAGAAATTGTCAAAGTAAAAGAGTCCTACACAGCTCAATTCTTAAAAGAGAAATTATAACAGAAATAAAATAAATTATTAAAACCGAGTTTAGTTCGGTTTTATTTTGCGTTACATTTTGGGTGATGATAAACAGGGAAATTGCACGAATTCGCAATAAAACACAATTCGTTTGCCTTTTTATGAAGTGAAAGCGCCAACTCGATTTGTGATGAATTAGAAATAATGATTTCAGGAAATAAATCTACTTTTATAATTTTTCCACTTCCATCAGGATTTATTTGCAATGTGGCCTCCGAATGATCTTGGTAAGAAATTACTTCGATTTTATGTTGTGTACAACAATATAAATACGACATCATATGACAAGAAGTCAAACTACTCAAAAGCAAATCTTCGGGATTGTATAAGTTTGGATCACCTTTGAAAGTTTTCGCAGCAGAAACTTCTAAATCAGGTTTTCCTTCAATCGAAATGTGATGACTTTTTGTATAAATTCTGGTTGAAGAATCTGTTTGAGGCTCTTTCTTAATCCAATTTAGGGCAACTTTAAATAAATGATTCAAGGCTTAATTTTTATCAAAAATAATCTTTTCTAAAAGAAAAACACAACTGAGAATCCTCAATTGTGTTTTCAAAAAATGTTATAATTTATCTACTATTTACTTTCTTAAATAGACATTTCCATATTTCGAAGAAAATTCTTGCAATGGCTGTTTACCTACGTTTGCTGCAATTACAGAATGAAAATTATCTGATTTTATAGTTTTGATTCCAAAATCTAGATTCGTGTACATCTTCCCAAAAAAAGTTTCCACTTTTATTTCTCCAATTTGTTTTGCATTCATTGTTGCATCTACACTTCCATATGTTGATTGTGCAATAATCGGTGCATCAAAATTGATAACTTCAATTGTTCCATACGTTGATTCGATAGTCGTTTTCATATGTTCAGGAACTTTGATTTCCAATGTAATATCCATTTGTACACCTGTAGAAACCGAAGAGGATTTAATGTCATTTGCATCAATATATTTTTGATAGTCCTCTTTGGTTTGAAATTGTTTTTTCTCATTACCAAAAGTCGCTGTCACCTGATGTGGAATATCTTCTAGTTTTACAACTTTACCTTCGATGGTTTTTCCTTGACTGTTTTTGCTTTCAGTTAAGTTGAAATTCAAGTCATTTTTACCATTATTGATATTAACATTTCCAGAGATACTCACTTCGTTTTGTTTCCATGTTGTGATTTTAACGATTTGTGGATAATCAAATTTTAATGTTAATTCTTGACCTTTTTCAACTGAAAAATTCTTCTGAATTTTTGTTTGAGCGATTGATAAATTTGCCAATAAGCCCACTGCTAAAGATAAAATGACTGTTCTCATAACGCTCTCAAATATATTTTACTATAATCTGATCTGAAAAGGAAACTTGTTCCTCCGCCATTTAATGTTCCTGTTGCTTGATTGTTAATTTTTATCATTTCAGATGATTTATCAACTGTTTCTAATTTTAACGATAATTCAGGTGCAATCAAAATATCACCAAACGAAGTTGTTAATTTTACATTTGCTTTAGATGATTTCGGAATTGAAGCATCCACGTGACCATAGATAGATACAAGCGACAAAGGACCTTTTACATTTTGACTAAATTTAGCATCGATAGAACCATAAATCGTGTTGATTGTTGCAGGTCCTGTTACATTTTCTAACACTACATTGTTGTAACTTGCAGTTGCTTCAACTTCGTTTTCGATATTTTTGAATGTAATGGTACTTCCAAATTGAGATTGATGATTAAATGAAATTGTTACACCTTTTGGAACTAAAATTTTGATATTTGGAGGTGTCATTTGTTGTAGTTGTTTTACCTCGATTATACCATTTTTTTCTACAACATTTATTCCTAAATCAGTGTTGTCCTCAAGTCCTAATGAGTTGATCGAGCGCAATCCTTTTGCTCTTTCGTCATTATCTCGCGATCTTGTTTTTGTAGAAAAAACAATTTCGTTTCCGTTGTAACCTTCTACTGTTACTCGTCCAAGATCAAGGTTCATTTTTCCTTTACTTACAGCTAATTTGTACGTTTTCGAATTATCTTCATTCGCACTTTTCGATTCATTTTGTGCAAAAGTGTACGTAGACATCATCATAAAAGATGCAGCTACCAAAAATATTTTTCTTATCATTTTTTGATTTTTTTGTTAATTATTATTTTCTAAAAAGAACCGCGTACGCTTCGTCTTTCACAAACGGTTTTGTTGTAGGATCCAACACCATTTCTTGTAATTTATTTGTTAATTTCAAACCGATTTGATCGTTATTGATATGCGCAATCATTCCTATTAATTCCATTTGTACCATCGGATCATCTTGTTTCATAAAAATGTCTGTTAACTCTTTTGAAACGTCCGATTTAGGTAATTTTGAAGCAAGCGCTTCGAGTGCATTTAGTCGCACAATTGTATTGTTGTCATTTAAAGCTAAGTGGTATAAACTCTCTTTCAAATTGTGATCAATACTTGGTAAATCAGTTATTTTTGCAATTGCATCAATACGATTACTTGTTGATTCTTGATCATTTAATGAACTTAAAATTTCATTTTTAAGTGCTTCATCTATACCAATTAGTTCTTCTTTTGGTTGAACAATTTTTTCAACTTTTTTCTCTTTCTGAATTGTTACAAACTGAATTTCTTTTTTATTTTGTTCAGTTTTAATTTCAGTTGGATGAACAATTTCTGGTTGAATTTCTTCTACTTTTTTAACCTGCTTTTCTTTTACAATTTCAATTGTTTTTGGTGAATTTACTTGATCATTTTTTAATAAAAAATATCCACCAACACTCAATAAAACAAGCGCAGAAGCAGCAATACTCCAATTTTGAATTCTCCATTTCTTAGGCTGTTCAATTACCAAAGTTTTTTCTTCCTGTTTAGGAATCTCAGCCTGAATTCTTTTCCATAATTCTGCAGAAGGTTCTTTGTTTTCAAAGGCTTCTCTGTTTTTTTCGATATGTTTTTTTAAAGAATCATTCATTGCAAACGGTTTGTTGTAAGGTTTCGTAAATTTTCTTTTTTGCACGATGATATTTACTTCTCACCGTGTTGTGGCTCAATCCCAAAAGTTGAGCAATGTCTTCTTGCGGCATGTCTTCGAACAGAAATAGATTCACAATTGTTCTTGTATCCGTTGGTAATTCTTCAATTGCTTGTTGCAATTCTTCAATTTTACCATCCAACATTTGTTTTTCTTCCATGCTTTCTTCGCTGTTATCAATAATATTTGCTCCATCAACATCAGAAAAATAAACTTTGTTTTTTCGTAAATGTGAAATTGATTTATTAATCGCAACCCTACTGAACCAAGCACCTAAATTTTCGATGTTTTTCAACTTTTGAATATCAGAGAAAAGTGAAATAAAAATTTCTTGTGTTAAATCTTCCGCATCAGAAACTTCTGTGACCAAACGATAAACAGAATTGTAAACTGATTTCGAATAGCGATGATAGAGCTGAGTATAGCCAGCCTCTACACCAGATTCGCACCAATCTAATAGTTGTTTATCATTTATTGAAAAATTTTCTTTCTCCAAAATTTTCAAGGTTTCATTGTTGTTTCTATTGTATAGACGCAGCAAGTTTTTGAATGTTGCATCAATTTTTAAAAAAGTTTTTGAAATTTAACAATTATTGAATTATTCACCCTGATTTTCAGTGATAATAAGTAAAATTAAATTTCTAAAATTATCCTATTCATCTATATTCTTGATTATTTTTCTATTTTTGTTAGACACAGAGTTAGTCGAAATTGAATATGAAAAAAATAGTTATCATCTTATCTTTGGTTGTAGGAGCCAAGTCTTTTGCGCAAGAAATTGAAGTCAAAAATCTTAAAAAACACGTTTATTTTTTGGCTGATGACAAAATGAAAGGAAGAGGAACTGGAAGTGAAGAAAATTTGAAAGCTGCAAAATATATTGCAAAAGAATTCAAAAAATATAAACTTCAACCTTTAGGAGAAGATGGATATTTTCAAGGATTTGAGGCGAAGGTAAAAAAAGTAAAAGTTGTTGACAGTATTCGTTCTGCAAAAAATGTGATTGCTTTTTTAGATAATAAAGCGGAGAAAACGATTGTGATTGGTGCACATTACGACCATTTGGGAGAAGGAAAGCAAGGAAGTTCTTTGGCGAAAGATAGTTATGGAATGATTCACAATGGTGCTGATGATAACGTTTCTGGCGTTGCTGGTTTGTTAGAATTGGCAAGATTTTACAGTAAAAATAAAGTGACAGAACCTGTTAATTTTCTATTCATTGCTTTTGGTGCAGAGGAATTAGGTTTGGTAGGGTCACGTTATTTTGTGAAACATCCAACGTATGATTTATCGAAAGTGCATTGGATGTTAAACATGGATATGATTGGTCGTTTGAACAAAGAATCTGGCGTTTCAATTATAGGTTATGGAACTTCTCCAACTTTCGAAATAATTTTTAATGAAATTAATCCGACTGATTTTGTTAAATTTTATACAGGTTATGAAGGTAGAGGCGGTTCGGATCAAACTTCGTTTTATGAGAAAGATATTCCAGTTTTATTTTTCCATACAGGCGGTCACGACGATTATCATAAACCAACTGACGATGCAGATAAAGTAGATTATGAATCGTTGAAAGGAATTCTTAATCTCGAAAAAGCTGTGATTGAAGGAAGTTTCAAAATTGAAACGATGCCGTTTAGAAGCACTGATAAAACTGAAAAATAATTGATGAAAATCTAAAATTATTTTTTTTCAATCCGTATTTTTGCAACAAATTTCAACGATTGAAAACGGATCTTTTATTAATCACACCACCTTTTACGCAATTAAATACACCATATCCTGGAACAGTTTATTTAAAAGGATTTCTAAACACACTTTCATATTCAACTTTTCAAGCTGATTTAGGTTTAGATGTTATCTTACAATTATTTTCAAGAAAAGGTTTAATTAATTTATTTGAATTTATTCAAAATCAAGAGATTGAATTAGGTGATAATAGTAAAAGAATGGTGATGTTAAGCGACGAATATATCGCAACTATTGATCCTGTTATCCGATTTTTACAAGGAAAAAATTCGACCTTAGCTGATTCAATTATTCAAGATGGATATTTACCAGAAGCTTCTCGTTTTGCAGAAGTTGAAGATTTGGAATGGGCTTTTGGTTCGATGTCTTTTCAAGATAAAGCGAAGCATTTGGCAACGCTATATTTAGAAGATTTATCGGATTTAATCATTGAGGCTGTTGATGAAAATTTTGGTTTTTCTCGTTATGCTGAACGTTTAGGAAGATCGGCAAATTCTTTTGATGAATTGTATCAAGAATTACAGAAAGACCCAACTTATATTGATAAAATTACACTTTCGGAATTAGAGAAATTAATTCAGAAAACGATTCCAAAAATGATTGGTTTTTCGGTTCCTTTTCCAGGAAATTTATATTCGGCTTTCCGTTGTGCGCAATATATTAAAGCAAATTATCCTGAAATTGTTGTGGACATGGGTGGAGGTTTTCCAAATACAGAATTGCGCTCTTTAAGCGATTCACGAGTATTTGAGTTCTTCGATTTTATTACATTAGATGATGGTGAAGCACCAACTGAGCAATTGTTAAAATATATCAACAATGAAGTTGAAGTTTCAGAGTTAAAAAGAACTTTTACACTTCAAAATAATCAAGTTTCTTATATCAATAATCAAACTGTTCGCGATTATAAATTTAGCGAAGTGGGAACACCAGATTATACGGATATCAAATTAGATCAATATATTTCTGTCATCGAAGTGGTTAATCCAATGCATCGTTTGTGGAGTGATGGGCGTTGGAATAAGCTGACAATGGCGCATGGTTGTTATTGGGGGAAATGTACGTTTTGCGATATTTCGTTAGATTATATCAAAATTTATGAACCAATTGCTGCAAAACAAATTGTTGACCGAATGGAAGAGTTGATTGAAACAACTCAAAATACAGGTTTCCATTTTGTGGACGAAGCTGCTCCACCAGCATTAATGCGAGAAGTTGCGTTAGAAATTCTTCGAAGAAAATTGACCGTAACATGGTGGACAAATATAAGATTCGAGAAAAGTTTTACATATGATTTGTGTCGATTGTTGAAAGCTTCGGGTTGTATTGCGGTTTCTGGAGGTTTAGAAGTCGCTTCGGATCGATTGTTGAAATTGATTGATAAAGGTGTAACAGTGGAGCAAGTTGCGGTTGTAAATCGAAATTTTACCGAAGCTGGAATTATGGTACATGCATATTTGATGTATGGTTTTCCGACACAAACAAAGCAAGAAACGATTGATAGTTTGGAAATGGTGCGTCAAATGTTCGAATTAGGAATTCTTCAATCAGGATTTTGGCATCAATTTGCGATGACAGCGCATAGCCCAGTTGGGTTGAACCCAGAAAAATATGAAGTAATTAACCATAGTACTGAATTAGGAACTTTTGCGAATAATGATATGATTCACGAGGAAAAATCAGGTTTAATTCATGATCAGTTCTCGTATGGATTAAAGAAATCATTGTTTAACTATATGCATGGTGTTGGTTTTGAATTATCACTGAATGAATGGTTTGATTTTAAAGTTCCGAGAACCTCAATTCAACCAAATTATATCGAAACAGTTTTGAATAATGAAACTTTTGTAACGTATAAACCAACGCAAAAAGTGGTTTGGTTAGGAGGTAAGCCACAAATAGAATTTGTAACGAAAACCAAAAAAGGAAAAACTTTTGATAATGCTGTTTTACAATTTCATACCAAACAAGATTATCTTGAAATTGTTGTAGACAAAGAGATTGGCGAATGGTTGGTTGATTTTGTTCAATACTTGAAAGAAAGTCCAAAAGCAGTTTCTTATCAACAAATGAAACAAAGTTTTGAAGAAAAAATACAAACCGATTTTGAGATTTTTATTTATTCAAAACAAGCCGAAAAATTAAAAGAAACAGTTTTACTGATTGTTTAAACATAAAAAAACCTTGAATTATTCAAGGTTTTTTTGGTAGATATGAATTTGTATTTAATGATTTTAAAGAACCATCAGAATTAAACATTCTTTAGTATAGAATCTAGTTCTTTAGTTTCTATAATGTTTGGAGCAACTTTTTTTAATAATGTACTACGGATTAGTATCAATATTTTTCATGTTTAATAAAATTAAAACATATATAGATTTTACTTTACTTTAACCAACTCTACACGTCTATTTTTAGCTTTATTTTCTTCTGTATCATTTGCTACCAATGGTTTTTCAGCTCCGTATCCTATAGCAGATAAACGTGTTTTATCAATACCTAAAGCAATTAGTTTTTGCATTACAGCATTTGCACGATCATTAGATAGTTTTTTGTTATGCTTAGCGTCGCCAGAATTATCAGTATGCCCTTCAATTGATATTTTTAATGTGTTATCTTTCTTTAAGGCATTTGCAATTTCAGTCACAATCTCATCACCTTCTTGCGTGATTTTTGCTTGATCAACATCAAAATTAATATATAAAATAGATTTTCCATTCTTAGTCAAATCCTCAGCAATTTCGTCTGCTGTTACTTTGGTGATAGTTTGCTTAAAGTCTGTTTCTTGTAGTACATTAAGCGAAGCACCAGCATTGTTAGAAAGGTATTGTATATATACATTTCCTTTATCTTTTGTACGTAATACCCAAAACTTCATATTTTGTCCAGCGTATCCCATATCACCTTCGCCTCCTTTATTCGGATCTTGTTTATTGTAACGCTCATATTCTTCTTTGGTTATTTCACCATCAAACACTTTAACAGCCCCGATAGATTGTAAATAATCAGCCATACTTTTTTCAAAGAAATGTTGCGAAAATTCTTCTCCTTGTTTAGGTGAAACAAAAGTTTTATACAACTTTCCTTCAAAAGGTGTCATAACACCGTTAATAGGAAAAAAACATATGTCAAATTGTTTTACCAAAGGTTTGTTCATTTCTTTTAAACCTTGCGGAAGATTTATGAAAGGAAAATCTCCAATATCAGCTGTTGAAAATGGAATTTTGCTGATGTCAAATCCATTATCAGCAATCGTATTTTCTTGTTTTTGATTAGTATCTACTATAACATTATCCGTTTTCTTTTCTTCTGTTTTGTTGTTACAAGAAACAATCAAAGTAGCTGCAATCGCTACAATAAATAGTTTATTCATCGCTGTTCAAATATTAATTTTATAGTATTATTTGAGATAAAAATACTATAAATTATTATCATACAGTTATTTATTTACGTAATTATTTTAATCTTCTATTTAGATCTTTATTAAAAGTCATCCTCTTTCATTCAAATTTGTTTAATATAATTCAATTGTCGTAAGTTGGTTACTTCAAACAAGTTATTTAGTATTTTTAGTCGATTTCAAAGCCCATATAATTAGTAAAGGTTGCATGAATAATCGTGCTAATCTTTTTTGATCTGTATCCAATCCAAAACCATCTCTTTTGTTTTTATATTGAGCCCAGTTTCCAGGAAAAACAGCCCCAAAAAAACAAGCTGCTATTTTTCCAACTATTTCTTTTTTACTATCTGGAGCTAAAACAATCGTACTACCCAAGGCTATTTCTGCAATTCCCGAATACACAACTGTGTCATCTTTGGGTAAAGGAACCCAATTTGGTACTTGTGTCTTGAATTCTTTTCTAGCTATAGTTAAGTGAGCAATTCCTGCTCCAATCAAAAAAGCTCCTAAGGTATATCGTGCGATGTTTTGTGTCGTGTTATTTTTCATGGTATTCATTTTTAGAATGTTATTATTCAATAATGAATCAAAAATCGTACAACTAACACTTAATGGGTTTTGAATAGGTGAAAAATCAAGATTTTTTATTTGAAATTTATAGGGAATTAATTTATTATGTTTTACGCTTAACTTTTTACGTTTTTTTCTTTCTTGCTGTCACATTTATTATGTTGAAGAATAAGATGAAAATTGTTTTAAAACGTTTAACTTCTTGATATAATTTTCTACATTACATTTCGAAAATCACTCGAAGTGACGGTATTTGATGTGAGTATTGAAACTTGTTACTGAGTTTACGAAGTGTCGAAGTGTCGAACCGAATCCTCTAATTTTCTAACCACAATAGAAACATAGTTTTTTTTATTTTAGAAATTGTATAGTTCAGTAAACTGAAAAATATCGATTTATTTACTATGATTAAAACATTTCGATTCTAAATCGTCGGATTTTTAACTCCTTTTTCAATATTCAAAATCCTTTTTTTACAATGAATTTATAAATCGTCATTGCTGAAAAGTCGAGTGTCAATTCGGCGTAAAGAGCGTTAAAAATGATTTATGTTCGCATTTCATATGCGAATGTTCTAAAGCATTTAGCGAGTAGCCGTTATTGACCGACTTGTAAGCACAGACTTGACTTTTTTGGTTCGTTTTTGTGTCAAGACAAAAATGAA
>NZ_DFRA01000035.1:0-26482 GCF_002378465.1 Empedobacter sp. UBA3475
GTTATAGACTTTTTTTGTATTTATTTATTATGAATCTAATTCTTCTTCAAATATTTTTTTTCTAAGAAATAATACAATTTCAAGAAAAGAATCGAGAAAAATATTCCGATTAGTGTTCCGAAAAATATATCTCCTGTGAAATGTACCCCGACATAAACTCTACTGTAAGCAACCATTAACGCCCAAACAATTAAGATATAAAGTAACCATTTGTAATAGCGTCTCAAAAGTATTCCAATAAAAATTGCAATCGCCATATGATTAGATGCATGCGCCGAAGTAAAACCGTATCTACCTCTACCCTCGCAATCTATCGGGCGAAATAATCCTTGAATCGACTCGGTGTAACATGGACGAAAACGTTGAAAAGAATTTTTCAAGATATTTGTAAATTGATCTGCACACGCTATCATCAGTGCAATACAAACTCCAGCCAATAAGGTTTTTTTCCAACCAAGTTTTACATAAAGTAAGATGAGAAAGATGACATACAACGGAATCCATGTTTTTTTATCGGTTACTAATAACCAAAACCAATCCCATTTTTCATTCCCTAAATTATTGAAATACAAAAATATTTGTACGTCCCAATCAAAATAATCTTGTATCATTACCTACTTACTGATCCGCCTAAACCTAATGCTTCGTCTACAGATTTTGGTTCTACAACAACCGCAGGTTCTTCCACAATTGGCTCAACCACATTTTCTATAACGGGTTCTGTTGTTTCTTGCACATCCAATTCCAAATCCTGTACAGGATCTACAGCTTTCATAGTTGGTGCATCATCTTTCAACGCTGCATTTACTGTATTGTCTTGATGAATAGCTTGATGCATTTCATCTACTGGATTACGAACTTCATCAAATGATTTCTGAAAATCTTCCATTGGATTAATTTTCGCAAAAGAATCTTTGACTTCATTCATTGGATTTAACTCTTTTATGGTATTCTGAATCTCTTTTGTAGGATCAACATCCTGAACAGGATTCATAATCTCTTGCTTGATATCTTCAGATGCTTCTTTTAATTTGCGCACAGCAGTTCCCAAACCACGAGCAATTTCTGGAATTTTATCTGGTCCAAAAATCACTACAGCAACCACCATAATAATCACGACTTCCTGGAAGTCTAAAAACGCTGGGTATATTACTAAACTATTCACTAAACAAATGTATAAAATCTAAATTTAGTAGAAGAAAAAAAGCCATCAAATTTCTTTGATGGCTTTCTTAAAATTTATTTAAAATTTGAATCTTATTTATTCATTTGACCTTTTTTAGTAAAGTCGTACAATAAAGGAGATGCAACGAAAATAGACGAGAATGTACCAATTACGATACCGATTAATTTCGCAAACATAAATCCTTTGATTGATTCTCCACCAAATGCAAAAATGATTAATACGATTAAGAACGTTGATAAAGACGTATTAATTGTACGTGATAATGTTTCTGAAGTAGAAATATTAATAATATCGTACAAGTTGTGGTTTTTCTCAACTGTTAAATTCTCACGAATACGATCCAAGATAATAATCGAGTCATTCATCGAATAACCAATTACCGTCAAAATCGCCGCGATAAACGCTTGGTCGATCTCCATGTTGAAAGGTAAAATTCCTTTGAATAAAGAGAAAACTCCTAACACAATAACCACGTCATGCGCTAAAGCAATGATAGTTGATAATGAGAATTGCCAACGTTTGAACATCACGATTAAGTAGAAGAAAATTGCAACTAATGCTAAAGAAACCGCTATGTAAGAAGCTCTTGTTGTATCATCGGCAATTGTAGGACCTACTTTTGCAGAAGACATTAAACCAATTGTAGCATTATCTTCAGAGAAATCTTTTTCAGACATATTCGCTGGTAAATAAGATTTAAGACCTGCATATAATTTGTCTTTAATCTCATCATCTACATTTGTTCCATCTTCGTCAGCCTTGTATGCTGTTGTAATTTTTACTTGATTTTGACCACCATACGTTTTCACCTGTGGTATCATTTTTTCACCATCTAACACGAAAACATCACCCAAACTTTCAGAAATTTGTTGAGGATCTACATGTTTATCAAAACGAACTGTATATGTACGTCCACCTTGGAATTCGATACCCATATCAAATCCTTTTGTGAAAATAGAAATTAAAGCAACGACTGTTAAAACAATTGAAATCGCATAAGAGATTTTTCTTGTTTTTAATAAGTCAACTTTAATATTTTGTAACCAGTGCGCTGTAAATGATGTATAAAAAGGAACAGATTTTCCTTTTGCTAAACGTCCTTCTACAAAGTAACGTGTAATAAAAATCGCTGTAAATGTTGATGTAAAAATACCAATCATAAACGTTGTTGCGAAACCTACAACAGGACCTTTACCAAAGAAGAATAAAATTAATGCTGTGATAAATGATGTCGAGTTGGCATCAATAATTGCAGAGAAAGCTCCTTTCCATGAATAAGCGAAATCTACTGCTTGACGTAATGATTTTCCTTTTCTTAATTCTTCTTTTACACGTTCGTAAATCAAGATATTCGCGTCCATTCCTGTTACCAATGTCAAGATAATCCCGGCAATACCTGGTAAAGATAATGTAGCTTTTAGCGATACTAAGAATCCTAATAAGAATAATAAGTTAATGATTAAAGCAACGTTAGCATAGATACCTGCACGGCTGTAGTAAAATACCATCCAGATTAATACCAATGCAAATGCACAACCGAAAGCGATTAACGAACTGTTAATTGCTTCTTGTCCTAATGATGGACCAACAACCTCTGCAGAAACGATTTTAGATGAAGCTGGTAAAGAACCTGCTTGTAAAATGTTTGCTAAATCTTTTGCTTCATCAATTGTAAAGTTTCCAGAAATAACAGAGTTACCTCCTGTAATTTGATTACTGATATTTGGCGCAGAATATACCATATTGTCTAACACAATTGCAACACCTTGACCTGGTTGTCCAGGACCTGCAGGTTTCAACTCGTCTGTAATACGAGACCACTCTTGTGCTCCGACTTGATTCATTTGCATTGTAACAACAGGCTCATTTGTAATAGAACCAGGGTTACGCTCACCAGCAGCCGAAACTACTTTATCTCCTTCGATTAATGGTTCTTGCGTTCCATTTTTACCTTTTAAGACATAAAACTCTAATAATTTAGGAGCAGATTTATCATTTGCTTGTTTACCTAAATTCATTGGCTTATTCGCCCAAGAGTATTTATATCCTCTAATGTTTGCTGGTAATCCAGGTACAAAACCTTTGTCTTGCATCACACGATTTACAACAGCTGTATCTTTTACATTAACAACAAAACTTGCGTTAGAACCAGCCGGTTGCATAACTTCTGCTAAAGTTTTGATTGTTTGTCCTTTCTCATTTTTTACATTATATTTTTCTGTATTAACGCTAGAAAAGTATTGTAAAACAGTAGGATCTTGACGAACAACTTGCCAAAACTCTAATTTTGCTGTAGATTGTAATAATTTTTTTACACGGTCAGTGTCAGAAACACCTGGTAATTCTACCAAGATACGTCCATCACCTTTATCACCTAAACGTTGAATTACTGGCTCAACAACACCAAATTGATTAATACGAGAGCTAATTACATCATAAGCTGTTGCAACTTTAGCTTCGATATCTTTACGGATTACTTCTTTTACCTGATCGTCAGAAGCATTGTACGCAATTTTATCCGCATTGTTTTTGTTTCCAAACAAATCTGCAGCTGCGTATTTTGTTCCTCCTTTTATTTTATCAAATTCTTGAAAAAATAATTCGACATAAGGTACGTTACCGTTTGTTTTTTGAGCTTTATCTGTAGCGTCCAAAGCCGTTGTCAACATAGGGTTTTGACTTTTCGCTGATAAATTCTCGATTAAATCTCTTTCAGAAACTTGTAAAATTACGTTGATACCACCTTTCAAATCTAATCCTAAATTGATTTCATTGTTTTTGGCATACCCATAATCGTACTTAATAATTCCCAAATCAAGAGGATGCTGAGCCAAGCTATCTAAAATTCTTGGTTCGTCTTCTGGCTTACTCGCCAAGCGCGCCGCCTCATGCTCCACTTTAGTTGTGTACCAAGTATAACTTAGTTGTCTGATACACAAGAGACTTAAAATAATTGCAAATGCTGCAATGAGCCATCTTCCTCGCATAATGTTTAATTGATAAATAAATTTTGACGGACAAATATAATAGTCTTGAAAATACTTTCACAATTTTTTAAGAATAAATCGAAAATCGATGTCCGTATTTCGAAATTCTTTATTCAAAAAATTAGATTTCCTTTTGGTATTTGTAGATGTAAATTGACGCTTTATTGGAGTCATCATCATTATCTTCGCACAAATACAAGGTATAATTCTTTCCAGATTCTTTATACAACGCTAAACCTTCGATTTTCTTATCATCAGAAATTTTTTGCCAACGCGTAACTTCCATCGCAACCAAATCTAATTCGCCAATAATAGAACCTTTTATTTCTCCATTAAACTGAGTTGTACTTTTAGATTCTACTGTTGCTGTAAACAAAACTTTTCCATCTACTAAAATAGCATCTGAAAAAGTAGTGGTTTCATTGTTAATTTTAGGCAAAGTGATTGGAAAAAAATCAATTGTTTTCCCTCTCAAATCATTTATCTTGCCTCCCACTCTATAAATTCCGTTTACGCCAGCAGGACCATTTCCTCTGTTGAAAAAATATGTACAATGTCCATCTGTAATAATTCCTTCGATGTTAAAATCTTTTTTAGATAAATTTGAAACCTTTAAAAATTCATCCAAAAGAAAACTATAATTATCGTTTTGTACCTCTTTGGTTTTGATGTTATATGAAATCAAATCGAAACGATTTTCTTTAGAGCCCGATCCAAGAATGTACAAATGATTGTCAAATTTTGTAATCGCTTCAAAATCTGGTTTATCTTTTTTAGTGATATGTTTTGATTTTACTTCTGGATTCAAATCAACTTTATCCACTTCTTTTTTCTTTTTATTGTAAACGTACAAATGTGCTTTATCATCGGAAATCGTGTAAACATGGTGTTTATCAACCACTAATCCAGACGCCGCTCCAAGCCCATTTATGACAATTAAAACCTTAAGAATGAAATTGTAAAACAACATAGATGTAAGATTTATTTTTAAGAGGTTTCAAAAGTAATCAAAGAATATCAGAAACCTTGATAAATAACCATTTTTTTGAAAAAAAAGAACTTAAATTTGTAGCACTTAAAAGAAAATTGAGAGATGAAAAAAATTCTAAAAATTTACATTGACGCTTACAGCGGACTTTCGAAAGAATCTTGGATGTTAGCCATCGTAATGTTGTTGAACCGAATGGGTTCGATGGTTTTACCATTTTTAGGAATTTATATGATCTCCGAATTAGGATTTTCTTTAGAAAACTCGGGAATAGTTTTGAGTTGTTTTGGAGTTGGTTCTGTAATTGGTTCTTGGCTTGGAGGTTGGATAACAGATAAAATCGGAAACTTTAAAGTACAAGCCATCAGTTTATTTCTGAGTGCTCCGATGTTTTTGATTTTACCTTATTTTAAAACGGTAGAATCTTTTGCTGTTATTATGCTTGTTTTGAGTATTATTAGCGAAATGTTTCGTCCTGCAAACTCAGTTGCCATCACGCGTTATGCAAAGAAAGAAAATATCACTCGTGCTTTTTCGTTGAATAGAATGGCGGTTAATTTAGGTTTCTCAATTGGTCCATCAATGGGAGGTTTTTTATCTAATTATTCGTACGATTTATTATTCTATTGCAATGCAGGAGCTGCTTTGGTTGCTGGAATTGTATTCTTTGTCTTTTTCAATGGACGAAAAGAACGAAATGCTGCTACAGAAAATATTTCTGATAAAACAGTTGTCGAAAAAGAACGTAATGCATACACTGATACACCTTTCTTAGTATTCAATCTGTTTTGTGTATTATTCTCTATTGCATTTTTCCAAATCCTAAATACACTTCCATTATTTTACAAAGATGTAGTTCATTTAACACAAACAGAAATTGGATTATTAATGGGATTCAGTGGAATAATCATTGTTGTATTCGAAATGTTATTGATCCATTACACCGAAAAACGATTTTCAGTTACTCAACTTTTAGTTTTTGGTTCATTTGTCACAGCAATTAGTTATTTTATCTTCACATTTAGTCACACATTAGGTATGTTATATTTAGCAATTGGACTAATGTCTATTGGAGAAATGCTTGTTTTACCTTTGATGTCAACGGTAACAGCTTTTCGTTCGCAAAAAAATAACCGAGGAGCTTATATGGGATTGAACGGAATGACAGCTGCAATTGCCTTTATTGTTTCGCCATTTTTAGGAACTCACATTGCTACCGATTATGGTTTTAATATACTTTGGATAATCACCACAGTTATTTTAGTTATCGTAGGTATCGGATATCACTTTTTTACTAAGCCACTTTTACCAAAAAATATTTAAGATTTTCTTATCTTCGATAATTATAAGTTGAAATCACATGAAAGTATATACAAAAACAGGAGACAAAGGAACAACAGGTTTATATGGAGGAACACGTGTCTCTAAAAATAGTTTAAAGATTGATTCTTACGGAACAGTTGACGAATTAAATTCTTATTTAGGATTAATTCGTTCATATGAAATTGATCCAGCATTAGAGGAAGAAATTATCATCATCCAAAAAGGTTTATTCAATCTTGGTGCTGAATTAGCTACACCAGTCGATAAATTATACTTGGCAAATGGTAAACCTCGTATTCCGAAAACCGTTACTGAAGAAGATATTGTACAATTAGAGGAATGGATTGATGATTTGGAAGGACAATTGGAACAATTGACACATTTTATTCTTCCAGGTGGAAATCAACCAGCTTCTCATGCACATGTTGCGCGTTGTATTTGTCGTCGTGCCGAACGTTTGACAGTTGGTTTGGCCGAAGAAGAAGAAATTCGTCCAGAATTACAAAAATATTTGAATCGTCTTTCTGATTATTTATTTGTTTTAGGTCGAAAAATTGCCACAGACAATAATCACGAAGAAGTAAAATGGATTCCAGGTGAATAAAAAAGCACTTTTATTTTTGAATGGCGAAATCCCTACTATTCTGCCTGATACATCAAATTATGATATGATTTTTTGTACAGATGGTGCATTTCATTATTTACAAAAATTACATATAACGCCCGATGTTATTTCGGGCGATTTTGATTCTTTTGAAATCAGTCAGTTTCCTCCTGAAATAGAAGTTATTTCTACTCCTGATCAAAATGACACAGATTTTGCAAAAGCCTTACAAATCATTTTGAACAAAGGTTTTGAACAGGTTGATGTTTTTGGAGCAAGTGGTCGTCAACAAGATCATTTTATTGGAAATTTGAATGCGGCTTATCGTTTCAAAGATCAAATCAATATTTTATTTTACGATAATTATAGTCAATATTTTTTCGCAGAAAAACAAACGAAATTAGAAGGCTATTTTGGACGAACAATTTCGCTTCTCCCCTTTCCTGAATGTAAAAACATTGTCACAAAAGGCTTGGAATATCCATTGAATAATGAAGATTTAAATTTACTTTCTCGTATAGGAACTCGCAACAAAGCCAATGAAGATGTGGTTACAATTGATTATTCAGAAGGTAATTTAATCATCTTTATCATCGATCAAGAATTTCCTATTTTGATTGCTTAATTTCACTATTTTTAGTGAAATACATCTTTAATATTTTTTGTACATTTACTGAAAACCAAATTACTATGAATAAATTTTCAGTTATTGTAGCATCTATTTTAGCCGTTGGGTTAATTGCTGCAACATGTATATTAGGAAACGCTTACAAATACAAATTCAGAAGTTCTGAATCGATCAATGTTACTGGAAATGCTTTGAAAGATTTTAATGCTGATTTAGTCAAATGGCGTGCAACTTTTAGTCGCAAAGATTATGATTTGCGCATTGCTTCGGATCAATTAAAAGCTGATCAAACGGTTGTCAAAAACTTTTTGATTTCGCAAGGAATCAATCCAAAAGAAATTGTTTTTGAAGCGGTAAATATTTCAAAAGATTTTCAGTACGGAACAGATGCAAACGGAAATTCGATTAGTCAATTTACTGGTTATAATCTATCTCAAGACGCAACAATCGAATCGAAAGAATTGGATAAAATAGAAAAAGCTTCGCGCGAAATCTCTACATTAATTAGCCAAGGCATCGAATTGAGTTCATCTAATCCAAATTATTATTACTCGAAATTAGAAGATTTAAAACTTGAATTGATTGCACAAGCTTCTGAAAATGCAAAACAACGTGCAGAAAATATTGCTACAAAATCTGGCACTAGTTTAGGAAAATTAAAACAAGCCGATTTGGGTATTTTTCAGATAACAGGTAAAAATGATAATGAAGAGTATTCTGCTGGTGGATCATTTAATACAACATCACGTCAGAAAACGGCTCAAATTACTGTGAGAGCAAGTTATAACTCAAATTAAAAAATAAAAAAAAGCTTCTTAATTTATAAGAAGCTTTTTTTTTATTTAAATACTACTACAAGTAATACCAAAATAGATATTACAATAAGTACATCTACAAATTTAATTCTAAAATTACCAATTCCAAAACCTCTTTTTGTAGCATAATTTTTCTTTGATGACATTATAAATTCCAATTTCTAAAAGAAATACTAAAAGTGTGCCAATTATCTATCAAAATCTAATTTTTTATAAGTTGATGATAATTTAGAATCATAGGATTAAAACCATTTGACTAAAAATTTTAATTTCATGATCCTCAAATTCTTTCCTAATAGCATCAGATGTAGCAGTAATTAGTTCAGGTTAAAAAACATCCCTTTTTAAGTATTAATATATTAACAGTAAATATTTTTACATTTTAAAAAATTATCATATAAATTATAATTTTCCAACAACTTATTATGTTGTAAATTTGCCTTATGCTAAACAACGATACAATTTGTGCATTGGCAACTGCCAATGGAATGGGCGCTATAGCGGTTATTCGTATTTCTGGACCAGAATCAATTTCTAAAGTTGCTCAGATTTATCAATCAAAATTTAATTCAACTAAATCTTTGAATGACGCTTCTTCTCATACCATACATTTGGGTTATGTGATGGATGGAGATACCATTGTTGACGAAGCATTATTCTCAATATTTAAAAATCCTCATTCATATACAGGTGAAGATGTCGTAGAAATTTCGACACATGGATCGATTTATATTCAGCAAAAAGTTTTAGAACTTTTAAATAAAATAGGCATTCGAAATGCCAATCCAGGTGAATATACTTTCAGAGCCTTTTGGAATGGTAAAATGGATTTAACACAAGCAGAAGCTGTTGCTGATCTTATTTCTTCGGATTCTAAGGCTTCGCACGAAATTGCTATCAAACAAATGCGTGGAGGATTCTCTAATCAAATCAAAGATTTAAGAGAACAAATGATCAATTTTGCAGCTTTGATGGAATTAGAATTGGATTTTTCTGAAGAAGATGTTGAATTTGCAGATCGTACACAATTTTATGATTTATTGAATAAATTACAATCCATCTTAAAACGTTTAGCTGATTCTTTTGCTTTTGGAAATGTTATCAAAAATGGAGTACCAGTAGCTATTGTTGGTGCGCCAAATGCAGGAAAATCTACTTTATTAAATGCATTATTAAACGAAGAACGTGCTATTGTTTCGGATATTGAAGGAACAACTCGTGATACCATTGAAGAAACCATTTATATTGACGGTGTTGGGTTCCGTTTTATTGATACAGCTGGAATTCGAGAAGCTGGCGATACGATAGAACGGATTGGAATTGAAAAAACATTCGAAAAAATAGACAATGCTTCTATTATCATCTATTTGTATGATGCCAATATAACTGCTGATAATCAAATTGCGAATCAGTTAGATGATTTGCAACGTAGAGGAAAAATCTTGTTTAATGTTGCCAATAAAATTGATGTAAACAATAACGAATCAGCTATTTCTGATGCTATCAAACAAGAGTTTAAAGATGTTGTTCATTTAGAAATTTCAGCTAAAGATCAATATAATATCGAAGCATTGAAAGAAAATCTGATTCATCAAATCAAATTGAAAGGAACAAATCAGGATGACACAATCGTTACGAACTCTCGTCACTTAGAAGCATTACAAAACACACTTTCTCAAATTGGAAAGATCAAACAAGGAATGGACATGGGACTTCCTGGGGATTTGTTAGCAATGGATATCCGTGAAGCTTTAAGGTATTTGGGACATATTACAGGTGAAATAGATGTGGATCAAGATATATTAGGGACGATATTTGGCAAGTTTTGTATTGGGAAATAATACTTATTAAAAATTATGTTATATAGAAAAAGGTTTTCAATTAAAAAATTGAGAACCTTTTTCATTTTTGGTTTTACGATTTCATCTTAAAAGCAATCAAAAATTCGTCAAAAGTTAGGAAGTCATTTTTCTCTTTACCGATTATCTGCTTTGCTCTATTGAGTAAGCGTAGACTTTGCCTATACCCCTTTCCCGTAATAATTGATACATCTTTCGGATAAATCACCATTCTTTGTAATTCGTTATTTTTCATTTCTGTAATAATTAGCATTACCTCAATGAAACTTAAATGAATGTTGTTAAAATTTACATCAATAAAATAAGATTTCCAAATCTTACTTGTAATCAAACACTTAGTCTTCGTCGTAAGGGTTGTTTTTCTTATGCAGTAAGTATGATGTTCCATAACTGCATATTGCTCCTACTATTCCCATACAAATCGTATAAACAAGTTGTTCCCATTGAATGGTCGCTACCAAACTTGTCATTGTTCCTCCTATTGTTCCAACAATTAACGATGTATTACTATTATTCATCATCATTACTTTGGTTTTTGTCGTTTACCGTCAATTGACTGACAGCTGATATTACTCCTCCTGCTACGGTCAAATAACCTCCTATCGTCACTAATGTTGCTGGTAATGCTATAGGAGCAGCAATTAATACACCTCCAATTGCAGCTAAGGTTAATCCTATATTTCGTAGTTGTTGGAATAATTTAGGTGTAGGTGCTGTAAAGCGATTAATAATTGTCATGTTGTTTACTTTTAATCCTTAAACTTACTTTTTGATCACGATCAAGTTTATCATTTACTAGAGTTTTAAGTTTTGTAAATGCTTTTCTTGATAACTCTCCTCTCCCTTCACCTGTTAATATGGTTACTGGAGCTATACATCCTTGTAATTCAGTTTTTGCATGATTGGCAGGATGAATCAAAATCAATGAACGATTGGGTACATTTGTAATCAGAAAATGTTGACCAAATTTTGGTGAGCTTCTCTTTTGGATTGCATAACATCCTTCTGGTATACATGAATTGCGGGGTTCGTTCTCCTTCCATGGTAACTCGATCGTATAACAAATAAACTTATCGTTGATGAATAAGCTACCATTTGTACCATTCGGATAATACATTCGTTCTACTACAATTGTCATCATGGTAAATTGATTTCGATTAAATGTGCTGCATTAAAACTTCCATTTTTTAATGGATACAAAACGGTATTCACCTCTTGGTAGAATTCGATTCCAATTGCTAAAGCGATTGTATGTTCTGAATTTGGAGGAAGATTGTTCAATAATTCTACATCATTCACTTCTACCTCATCGTATGGATAATAATCGGTATACGATGTTTTGGTAATGTATTCGTTCTTCTCAAAATCAATTTCTGTAGAAGCTGCTACAAATCGGTAATTGGTAGCTCCTTGTGGTGCTATTATCACATCTAAGGGTTTGTATGCTTCTAATGTAAATTTTGTTTCACCAGAAGTACGTTCTATATCTACTTGTACAGGAATTAATACCGTTTTCAACCACGCTGCACCTGCATTAAAATCAAAGCCTTTCATCAGTAATTGATTTCCTTTGTGTACATTTCTTTGTCCACGAGCATTTGTAGTATCTTCTTTTAGGATACCATGCATTACTTTTGTGAGACGACTTGATAATTTGCTGTCTTTTGCATTTTTTATGATCGCATTGAATGCGTTTCGTAGTGTTTTTCCAGCAGTACCTGCATTCTTAAATTCTTGCATATTTTCTCTGGTACGCTGAAAACGCGGATCACTCATTATGGTATTACGGTCTATAGAACTTTTTTCTCTTACCATATAACCATCTTTTGATTTGTAGAAGTTTAAATCTCCGATTGAACCTCTAAGTTTTAAAAAGCCTTTTTGCTTTGCCATTTTTTTAAATTTTTAATTAAACATTGATCTCCATTGCGCAATGGTTTTGTAAAGTTGCAACAGCAATATGTTTAAAACAATAGCCAAGTCTTTTTTAGCACTTGTATGTCAATGTATTACACTAATATACCATTATGTACTTTCTTTATTTTTTTGTTTTTGAATTTTAATAAAATCTAAGGGACGCAATCCTGTTTCACTGTAAAAAACATTTGAAAATTGTCTTGGATTCATATAACCTGCTATTTCTCCTAATGCCCCTACACTATAATTATGGTATTGTGGCTGTTCTTGTAATAAATCAGTAATAAATTTTATTCTCAACCGATTGATGTACGATGAAAAATTAATTCCTTTGTACTGATTGACACATTTTGATAAATAAGTGGTATTCGTTGAAAAAGATTTTGCTAAACTTACCACTGTTATATTAGGGTTTAAAAATTCTTTATTTTGTTCAAATTCTTCAAATTTTAATAGTAAACTTTCAAATGCCTCTTTGTTCAAATCCTCTTCATCTTTAATCGATAGTCTCCGTTCTGTGTAACTTGATTGAGCTGATTCTTCTATAAACAAATTGAACTTTTCTATTAACCGTTTGTTTTTATTTCTCGTTTTTACAATTCCTACGATCAATACTATAATTCCAGTAAAAGACGTAGCCAATACGTAATATAATTTTTGAGATTTATTCAATATTTTTTCCTTTAATTTAAGTAATTGCACTGTGTCGTATTCTTTGTACACCACTTGTATCATTTCTGCATCTAACTTATAATTTAACTCATCCATTTTTAGTAATTGATTGACAATATATAACTGTCTGCTCGTATCAGAAGCTGCTAATGCCTCATCTAAAATGTTTTCGTATATTGGTCTGTATTTAATTTCTAAGAAGTTGAATTTATTGAAAATACTATCTATTTTGTTAAAATATATTATTTTATGTTGTTGATTATTCAATTTATCAAATCCCTTTGCTTTGTAGTAATAGATTTTGGTTAGTGTATTAAAATCATTCGTTTTTATTAAAATATCTTCTTTAGTCGATAATATATGAATAGCCGTCTCAAATTGATCATTTAAAAACTCATCAATAGCTTTATTTATTGTAAAATACCTTAAAAAATACTCGTTATTATCAAGTTTGCTTTTATTTAATCCTAATTGATTAAATTCTTTCGCTTTTGCTTTGTTACCAACTTCTTGATGGAGACATGCTAATTGATAAATAGAATTTAATAAATAAGCTTGGTAGTCTTTATTCTCTGGTTTTGTTTGGAAAAAGTTTTTACATTTAAGTAACAATTCTTCTGCTTGGTTATATTGATGTAATTTTATTTTAATCATCGCCATGTTAAATGTTACTTTATGTAATAAATATTGGTCTTTTGAATATTTTAACTCCTGATCAGCATTTAAGTAATTTTGCAACGCGTCTCTATAATATTTTGCTTTGTAATACGCTAATCCTTTTGATAATAAAGCTGTTGCTATTAAATCTTTATTTTTTAATTTCCGGGCAGTAATTATCGCACTATCTGCATATTCTATTTGAGTATTTAAATGACTTGAAAAAAAGACTCCTTCTTTATAGGCGTAAAACAAATTTAGCTTATCGTTTTGTTTTTTAGCATTTCTAATATAGGCTTGCACATATAGCATCGCATTTGGATGAGTCTTTTCATGTATTAATTCATCCAATCTTTCGATTAAATAGGCATTATCTTTTAAAGCTAATGAATCAACTTGATTAGCCATTATTATAAGCGGAAGTAGTAAGAGTATGCATGTGCAAATTACAACTCTTTTCATGGTATAGATTTATTGATTACTACTAAAATACTTTATTTTATATCGTAAATCGTTTATTAAGTACTTAATCGTTTAAAAGTGTACAATTTATAAATTATACATTCTTTTTATAAAATGTACTTGTTGTAATCTTTGTTGTTCTATAAATATCTCTAGTTTTGAATGTCTTTGAACAAATAAGTCTAATCGATTACTTCAAAGAAACTTAAATGATGAATAAAAAAGAGAAGTTTTACTTCTCTTTTTTATTACCTCAACTTTATTGCCACTCTACTGCCACTATGTTGCCTTCATCTTGCCTTCATCTTGCCTTCATCTTGCCTTGATGTTGGGAGTATGTGGTAATGTGGTAATGTGGTAATGTGGTAATGTGGTAATGTGGTAATGTGGTAATGTGGTAATGTGGTAAGCAAAATTAAAATTTTGAAGTAAGGTTTGTTTGTTTTTTCTTATTAATTTCTTCGTTCTCTTTCGTGATGGATTTTGTGATTCTGGGGTTGTCGAAGAATCTCTTCTTTTTTCATTTTTTATTCATGAACTATATTATTTTATGAATATTGAATTCATATGCTCTTCGGGGAAGTTTTGATACAAAAACATTTGAAATTAAAAATTTGAGATTAAGAGGAGGAGCCACGGTGTGGCTCAGGTATTCCTTTTCATTAATGTCACTTTTTACTTGACTAAAAAGTAACCAAAAAGTCAAGGCTGTAAACCTCTCTACTAAAAATGTTCTCATTCCACTAAACTTTTTACAAACCCTACGGGCTAAAAACTTTTTAACGTTACATTCAAACATTTTCTTAACGTGAGAGTTTTAATGCCAGTTCTTTATTCTTTTTCTAAATTCAAATTCACTTTTAACAACAGATATTGTCATTCTGGTCTTGTCGAAGAATCTTATTTTCATTTTTATTAATGTTTTTGTTAATTCTATTTTAAACGAATTCATGTACCCTTTGGGGAAGTCTTGACACAAAAACATTTGAAATTAAAAATTTGAGATTAAGAGGAGAAGCTCCAGTGGAGCTTAGGTAAAATTGTTAAAAGTTGATTAATAATTATATGTTCATTTTTATTCATGAGTTATTATTGTTTTTAAATGAATTCATATGCCCTTTGGGGAAGTCTTGACACAAAAACATTTGAAATTAAGAGGAGGAGCCACGGTGTGGCTCAGGTATTCCTTTTCATTAATGTCACTTTTTTATTCATTCCTTATCTATTTTAATTATTTGCATTCATATGCCCTTCGGGGAACAGACTAAAAAGTAACCAATACTTCGGAAGGCTCAGCACAAGCAAGTCAAGGCTGTAAACCTCTTTACTAAAAATGTTCTCATTCCACTAAAGATTTTAAAAACCCTACGGGCTAAAACCTTTTTAACGTTGCATTCAAACATTTTCTTAACGTGAGAGTTTTAATGCCAGTTCTTTATTCTTTTTCTATATTCAAATTCACTTTTAACAATGGTTTTTGTCATTCATTATTATCGTCTAAGTCTTCGATACAACGTTTTGCAAGCGCCACTCTGACTGACGATAATAAGAAGCTGAAAATGAATTCTGCTTGATGATTTTTTCGGTTTTCTTAAAAATTGGAGTGTATGAATTTATAAATTAGACAGGCATTTTATGTTTTTGACGCATTAACATACCTCCTATTTTTTGTGCTGAACCTAATTTCGGTACAAACTTTAAAAATGAGAAACTATGAAATCTTTTTATTTAATTGTACTTGGGTGTTTTGTATTCAATAGCTGTATAGAAGATGAAAATATTCTAATTGACACCCCGATTCATTCAGAACGTATTACTTCTTCTTTGAAAGATAATATTAAGGATAGTATATCTTCTAAAAACGATCCTCCTCGTGATAAAGATCCCTATATGAGAAATATTGATGAAGATGAAAACTGATGTTAGATGTTAGAAAGTTATTTTTTAAGAATTAAAACTACTAAAAGATGAGAAAAATTGCACCGTTTATACAAACGCTCATCTGCTACCTATTTATCGTTTTGTTTATTTATGCAGCTGTGAGTAAACTAATGGATTTTGAGAATTTTCAAATTCAATTGGCACAATCACCATTACTAAGTGCTTACGCAGGATTTATTTCTTACGCCGTAATTATTGTGGAAATTCTAATTGTATTATTGCTTTGTATCAAGCGAACACAACAAATTGGGTTGTATGCTTCTTATGGTTTGATGCTCGCGTTTACAGGTTATATCTATCTGATTATTAATTACAGTGATTTTGTCCCATGTTCTTGTGGAGGAATTCTAGAGAAACTTGGATGGACAGAACATTTGATTTTCAATCTCGTTTTTGTTGGATTAGCTGTAATTGCCATTTACTTAGGTGAATTATTAACGTTTCAAAAAAGTAAACGGAAACTATTTGTTACCTTCTTTACTATTTCTATTGTTTCAGTTGGAAGTGTTATTATGCTATTTCTTACGTCTGAACACATCATCAAACAAGAAAATAATTTTACCAGAAGGTATTTACAACACCCAATTATCGAAGAAAAAGCGATTGATCTAGGCGCTAATTCCTATTATTTTGCAGGATATGAAAATAATATGCTGTATTTAGGAAATTATACTGCTCCACTTGTTTTAACGAGTGTTGATACCAATACAGATCAAATCATTTCCAAAAAGATTGATTTGGACTATAAAGATCATCCTTTTAAATCCATTATGATGCGTGTCAAAAATGGTGACTTTTATTTGTACGACGGAACAGTTCCTGTTATTTATAAAGGAAAATTAACCAATTTACATGCAGAAACCATCAGTTTGAATGATGCTTTTTTCAATCAATTGATTGTAATTGATTCTACCAAATTTGCTATTCGTACTCAAAGTAGCACAACGAAAACACAAGTTTTGGGTCTTTTAAACTTAAACAAAGAGCCCAAAGTAAAGTTGTTTTCAACTGTACTCGAAAAACAAATTGATGGTGTTTTTGATACAGATGGATTGTTAGTTTTTGATTCATATTCAGATGAACTGGTTTATACTTATTACTACCGCAATCAATTTATTGTTATGGATCAAGATTTACACATCAAACACAAACTAAATACGATTGATACTACTTATCAAGCAAAAATTGAAGTTAGCCATCTATCGGATGGAAAAAATAAAATGAGCGCTCCTCCACTTTTAGTGAATAAAAAAATGGTTGCACATCGACATCTCTTGTTTAATATCTCTAAGCTAATGGGAAAATTTGAATCCCCAAAACAGTGGAAACAAGTGGATGTAATAGATGCGTACCGAACAGATCGTAGGCATTATATCGGAAGTTTTACTGTACAACATCGCGAAGAAAACAAACTTTCTGATTTTTTAGTGACTGATTCTCATTTTTATGCACTAATTGGAAACGAATTGATTGTTTATAAACTAAAGCCGGCTATAACCGATCAGTTTAAAACAGGAAAAGCCGAAAACCTGTAAAAAAGTAGGCAAAACTAAAATTCACATTAAAATGAAAAATTTAAAACAAATTATTTTACCAGCTGTCATTGTATTAATGGGGACTGGTGCTGCTTTCGCTACAAATCAGGCGAAGAAAGCTGGATGGGATCCTGGAGATCCGATTTATCGTATCGATCAAGAACAGCCATGTACATTGGTTGAAGATTTTGAATGTAGCAATGTTATAGGTAATTTATGTACTTACCAGCCAGGTGTACATCTTTACGGAATGGATGAAATTTCGGGAACAGCTTGTAATGTTCAATTATTTGAAAAAACAAATTAATAATTTATAAAAGGAGACAGCTTTTACAGCTGTCTCTTATTTTTAATCCACTCTATTTCAGTGTTTTTTAAATAAAAATCGAACCAATTTATAATCCTCTGATTTAAATCTTTTGCCTTTGATGGATTCATAATCACATGCTTTTCATTCGGATATAATAACAACTTTCCTTCTTTTTTTAAAAGTCTCATTGCTAAATACATGCTAACACTTTGTTCCCAATTGACATGATAATCTTCTTTTCCAGTCCATATTAATACAGGTGTATGTAGGTTTTCTAATTGGAGTAAAGGAGATTGTTTTAAATAATTTTCTTTTGAATCATAAAACATTGAACTCATTTTAAAAAACTCATCCTCAAATCTCCAAAATTGTGGTTTTGATTTATTCCAATCCATCGAAAAGTACCAATTTACAATATCAGAAACACCTGAGCCACTAACAGCGGCTTTAAACATATTCGTACGATTTACGATATAATTTACCTCAAAACCACCATAAGAATGGCCTATTAATCCAATTTTATCTCTATCAATATTGGCTTCTTTTAATGCTTGATTGGTTGCCTCAACTGTACATTGTAGTGCTGATTCGCCTGGTTGATCTAAATCGACTATGATATCTGGTAGTAAGACAAAATAGCCTTGTGATGTATAAAAATCAGTATTGAAACCATTAGCTGAACTTACTTCTGGCAATTGAAAATCATTCACTAAATGTGATTGCTTTTGGTAGATATGGACAATCATCGGATAATATTTGGTTGTATCATAATCAAACGGATAATACAATATTGCTTTTACTGATTTCCCATTTATAATAGATTTTATTTCTTGAAAACGACGTTTTTGAACAATCGAATTAACTGCTTCAACCCGAATGGTTGCTTTATTCTTCTCATCTATTTGAACAATACGAGGAGATTTTAAATAACCTTGCTCTATTACATACAAATTCTTATTTTTTAACGAAACTTTCTTAACATCTTGCGATGTGTTATAAATTTCATTTAATCGATCACAACATTTATAAATTTTGTACTGATTATTTTCGTTTAAAGATTGCAAATAAATGGTTTCATCTACTTGATTTTTAGCTTTATTTCTAGTTATTAAAAACGTAAAAGTACCCGTTTGTTTTGTAGATTGAATTAATTGCTTCAGCTTTTTTGTATGAAGATTATATTCCCATATCCCTTCTTTAGCTGTTAAAAAAACACGTGAATTATCATAAAATTTAGCTGGCTGAAAAGCTTCATTCTTAAAATAATCATCAACGGAGAAACCAGCTTTTATTGAAGTGGTCAAACTTTTCTTTTTATCTTCTAATACATCATATATCCACCAATTATTTTCTTTGAAATAGATAAATTTATTGTGATCAGAAAGTATTAATTTATTTCTGTTGTAATCGTCAAAATCTTCAACTATTAGCTTTTGATTCATTGTTTCTAGATCTATTAACTTAACATCAACATGATCCCGTAAATGACGATAACTTCTGTATCTATTCTTGTCGAATAAAAGTAGATATTGCGTTCCTAAAAATTCGTAATTGACGTCCGTTAGAGAAATTCTGTTTTTCACCTCTCCATTATTCAATTGAATAAAAATCAATTCTTTTTGACTCTTCGGTTTTTGAATAATAATTTGATCATCAGAGGTATCCCAAATTTCTACTTCTTCTGATTTTTTTAAAGTATAATCAGATTGAAATGTATTTTCTAAAATGAGTAAATTATTGTCTTCATTAATAATCTTAAGATTTATACTCTTATTTAAGTCATGAAGTAATTTAACCTTTGTCCCATTACTTTTTACATAAAATAAATCTTCTCCTTCTTGTTTAATGTAGTCATATTGATTGAATTCATTCCATCTTAATGACTGGTACTTAACACCATCTATTTGAAAAAGAAGATTAATATTTTTATTCAATTCATACACATCAATGGTATGATTTGTTTTTTCAATTACTAATTTATCATTTTCCCATTTGTAATCTATTACATCAATAAACTTTATTTCATTTCCTAATTCTCCATTATTTATTGTATTAATGTAAAGCGTATTACCTTCTTTTTTCGCTACAAAAAATTGCTTATTAAAAGTTTCAATCATTTTCTTATAATGCGGAATTGTTTTTTTATTTTGACTTTGGATGTTATATAGTACAAGACCTTCATTTTTTTCATCATATAAAAAATACTTATCACTCAACCAATGATAATTCATTATTCTACCAAGTCGTATTTCATCTGCTTTTTTATTATTTTTCAAATAATAGACAGGCAATTCATGGTTTTTATTTTTAGTAAATAATATATTTTCATTGTTTGCATCTACAAATTCAACGGTATAAAATTGATTAAAATAAGTTTCCAATGAATCTAATTTCTGTTGTTGACCAGAAATATAAATTGAAATTAAACAGATATAAAAGCTTAATATAAATCTAATAGCCATCATTTTGGGGTTTTAAATTATTATTCAATAAAATCTCCTTTTCTGGTAAAGGCAATTTTTCCATAAATGGTTTCCAAGTTGGTATACTATTTTGTAATTCATTTAATCGATTCCATCGTTTCAAATCAAAAAAACGATGTCCATATTCTGTAAATAGTTCATGTTTATATTCATCTAAAATCGCTTGCTCTAAGTCATGTTGAGATAAATTAGAAAGCATAGGTAAATTGGCTCTTTTACGAATAAGGTTTAAATCATTTTCAGCTTCTCTAAAATTGGAAAGCTGAAAATTAGCTTCTGCACGTATCAAATACAATTCAGCTAATCGAAGTACCACACTATTCTCTACATTAACTGTTGACGAAGCATTGGGCGCTTTGTATTTGTATGGTTGATACCAAGTACCCTGATTGTTATTTAATTTCTTTATCCAAATTTCTTTTCTTTGATCTCCATTCTCGAAAGAGTTGACGAAAGTGGGTTTTAAACTTACAAAAGCTGGTGGTAGAGCATTTAACATAAAAACATCTGCTTCCAAGGAATTTCCAGTTGCTAAATGAGGCGAAAAACACCATAGAATAGATTTACTTTCTTTCAAAAATTCTTTGCTAAGATCTTGTTCTAATGTAACACCAGCCGTTTGAATAACATCATTTGCATGCTGTTTGGCTTTTTCCCATTGTTTGGTTTGTGCATAGTATTTAGCTTTTAAAGTTTTTAACGATGTAAGATTTAACCGTGTTTTAGATGTGTTTTTCGTTCCTTTCAAAAACAATTCTTCTGCTACTAAATAATCTTGCTCTATTCTTTCATAAATTTCCTTTTCTGGTGTTTTATGAACAAGTTTATTTTGCAAATAATCTGTCGTTGTGATGTATGGGATTTCGCCAAACAATTGAGTCAAATACATGTGCAACATTCCACGCATTGTATAGGCTTCTGCTAATACTGTTTGTTTGTATTGATTTTCTAATAATGTACTTTTTTCTACCCCCTCTATCAATGCATTTAATCGATATATTTGATTATAACTTGTGTTCCAGCTAGTCAACACCAATTCATTTCGAGTGGATAGCGTATGTTCATAAAACTCTTTTTGACCAAGTAAATTGATGGAATATAAGTCGAGTTCATCTGTGTATAACCCCAATAAATACGTCATACCAGAATTATTACCAGTTAATAATCCGTTATCTCTTAAGCTTGCATAGATATTTAACAATGCAGCATCTGTCGTTTTTTTATCTTCAAATACTTCTGCGCTTACAAGTTGAGTATTTGGTGTATCAAGATCTAAGAAGTTGTCGCAACTTGTCAAAAGAATTAAAGCGATTAATCCTTGTTTTAAGTGTATAAAAATTGATTTCATAATGTTAAAAGTTTAATTGTAATCCAAGTGTATATTCTTTCAGAGGTGGCAAATACCCTGATAAAACAAATTCGGGATCAGCACCAAAATAATTGGTTAGCGTCCATAAATTTTGTCCGTTGAGAAACAATTTTAGAGAAGAAGTGTTTGCAATTTTAAATTGATAGGAAATGGAAATATTCTTTAAACGGATATAAGAACCATCACTTACCGATTGATCACTTTGTTTAAAATTATTATAGGCTTGCGAAGCGAGCGTTTGGCTTCCAGTACTGTATCGTTGATACTTGGCTGATGGATTATTCGGTGAATAAGCATCTAGAAACTCTATCGGTTGATTGGTTAAACTTCCTGGAATGAAACTCTGAGCGATATAATTGATACTATTTTGTTTCACGAATTGAAACAGTACATCAAGTCCAACGTTTTTATACTGCACTTGATTTGACCATCCTCCAAACCATTTTACACCCACATTTTTAATAACCTGCTTATCTTCAGTATTTATTTTTCCGTCTTGATTAAAATCTTTGAATGTATGTAATCCAGTTATTGGGTCTATACCTGTCCATTCGTATAATTTTTTAATTGTAATGGGTTCACCAATAACATAAGTATTGGCATAAGTAGAACCTTCTAAATCGGGAAATGACACTAATTTATTTTGTGGAAATGATAGATTCAAGGCTGTTTTCCATTGAATAGCGTTTTGCAATGGTTTTGCTGAAAGTTCAATTTCAATTCCTTTGTTCTCTACTTTTGCAGGTAAATTAGATTGAATGGATGAAAAACCTGTTGTTCCTGGTAAAGGGATTCCGACCAATTGATTTCCAGATACATTTCTATACCATGCAAATGAAAATCCTATTCTATCTCTAAAAAAAGATAAGTCAAGAGCGAATTCTAATTTCTTATTTTTTTCCCAACTAAAATTAGGATTGTACAAACTATTTGGCTCTAATCCTGTAACCTGATCGTACGTTCTTGCCTTTGTAACATAGGTATCCAAGTATTGATAATCACCAATCAAATCATTACCTGTAATCCCATAACTACCTCTTATTTTTCCGAAACTTAACCAAGATGATTCGTTGAGAAAGTTTTCTTTTGAAAAAATCCAAGCTGCTCCAATTGCACCAAAATTCCCATATTTAAAATTTTGTCCAAAACGACTTGATCCATCACGACGACCAGTTAAGTTTATAAAGTATTTGGATTGGTAGTTATATCCAAATCTACCGTAAACAGATTGATAGGTATAATCTATGATAGGTTGTGCACTAATTGTTTTTACACTAGCAGAAGATAAATCGTTTAACAATGAGTTACTCAAAAAATTAGAAGCCGAAATTCCTAATCCATTTGTTTGTCTGTGTTGAAATGTTAATCCAACAAGATTTGTAAAATGATGTTGATTTATACTTTTATTGTACTCTAATCGTGGTTCTATGTTATACGACATAACTTTCTGATCGTATCGTAATACGTTAGATCGTTCACTCCCATAATTATAATTTGGGTTGTATATCGTAGATGGACTTACCCGATTTTCTATTGATTGACTATAATAAATCCCTATATTATTCACTAAACTTAATCCTTCAATTAATTGAATTGAATTCAAAATAGCATGATTCATCATATCACCATTACTAGTATAATAGCTTCTGAGTGCAGCTAATGGATTTACAAACGTATTGTTTTGCCAATTCAGTTCACCTTGTTCATTGTATAAATTTGGGGCATTCGGGGCTAAGCTTATAACACTTGAAAACAAATCGGTAGAAGGTAATTTATTGACAGATCTACTTAAATTACCTTTGTAACCAATAGAAAATCGTTGATTAGGAGAAGTGTAATTTAAACTTATTAAAGCAGTAGTCTTTTTTAATCGAAATGGTTCTGGATAAACAGTTGTTGCTTCAAAATGTCCCATACTCATTAAAAATTGAAATTGATCTGAGGCTGCGTTTATACTTAATTGGTTATTGTTTTTAGAAGAAATGTGCCCTACTAATTCGTTAAACCAATTGGTTGACGAATTTTCATCCCATCTTCCATTTATATCATAGGCATTGGCTGGATAAGTTTTAATTCCATCGTTTTCAAATGCTGTTCTTCTCATTGCTAAATAATCAGACGTATTCATTAATCTTAATCGATTCATTACTTTACCAACTGTGTAATCTGAACTATAGGTGATATTTAGTTTTCCACTTTTCCCTTTTTTAGTTGTAATCAGTACCACTCCATTGGCTCCACGTGAGCCATAAATAGCAGTAGCATCGGCATCTTTTAAGATTTCTATACTTTCTATTTCTTTTGGATTCAGAAAATTAAGAGGATTAGATTCCCCATAAGGTAGAATACCAGACGACAGCCCTACACTTGTTGTATTTCCACTTCCAAAAGGAACACCATCTACAATATAAAGTGGTTCGTTTCCTTCTCGTCTTAGGCTATTTCGACCTCTAATTTGGATATCAAACCCACCACCTGCATTTCCAGAGTTTTGTATAATACTCACACCAGCCATCCGTCCTTGTATGGCAGAAAGTACATTATTCACAGGCTGATTTTCAATTTCCTTAGCTGTAACACGTGCAATAGATCCTGTTCGTTCTTTGTCTTTTACAGCATAATATCCTGCATTAATCACCACATCTTTCAGCTGAATCCCCTCCTCCACTTCTTTTGTGAAACGTACATTGATCACGCTTCTATTCAATACCTCTTCTTCTCGAATAGGGAAATCCAATTGCTCAAAAATTAGTTTAGCATTATCTTGTTGTAAAATCAACGAATACTGTCCATTATCATCGGTAAAGGTGGAATTATCGGTTCCCTCCTCTTTTACCATTACGCCCACTAGCGGGACTTGTAGTTCTTTTACCGTTCCAGTAACGGTTTTACCTGTTTGTGCTAACAAGGGTGTTGCACAAAACAATCCCAATAATACAGTAAATGACTGCCTACTGAGTTTGAAGTAAAATTTTTTCATAATTTTACATAAGTTTTTTAATTCAACATTTGTTTTAAAAGCCACTCCTTTTCCTGTACATCGCGCCAACTTTGTTTTTGGGAAAAGGGGTTTTGTTTTTTTACGTTATACGCTTAACGTTTTACGTTTTTATTCTTATTAATACTCAAGTTCACTTTTTAACAACAAATTTTGTCATTCTGGGCTTGTCTCAGAATCTCATCTCGTTGGTATTCTTAGCTTGTCGAAAAATTTCTTCCTTTCATTTTTTTATTCATTACTTATCTATTTTTATTGTCGGTATTCATATGCCCTTCGGGGAAGAGCATCCAAAAAAACGAAACAAAAAAAGATGCCGACAGTAGTCTCTCAATGATTCAACTAAATAAATTATTTCCATAAAGTTGGCAACTCACTCCACTCAAACACTCCAACTTTTTTTATTCCAATAATTTAGAGTTGAATTACATTTCGATTCTAAATCGTCGGATTTTTAATTCTTATTTATATACTCAAATTCACTTTTAACAACGAGTTTAGAAACGGTCATTGCTGAAAAGTCGAGTGTCAATTAGGCGTAAAGAGCGTTAAAATGATTTATGTTCGCATTTCATATGCGAATGTTCTAAAGCATTTAGCGAGTAGCCGTTATTGACCGACTTGTAACAATTTTACCTAAGCTCCACTGGAGCTTCTCCTCTTAATCTCAAATGTTTTTGTGTCAAGACTTCCCCGAAGGGCATATGAATTCATTTAAAAACAATAATAACTCATGAATAAAAATGAACGTAATAAAATAATAACTCATGAATAAAAATGAACATATAATCATTTTATTATTATCGTAAATTCAATTTAGAATTTCATCTCTATTTTTTCGCGCGCGCGTGCCTGTTTATACTATTTCCCTCTTAAAATATCCCCCTCCGACAAGTTTTAAAAATTACATTAATAAATGAAAAAAATTAACACTAATCATTTTATGAAGATCATTTATACTCTTTGTGTTGTCTTCGGGGGATAGAGTGTGAATCTGTTTACTCTTTCATGATTTTACATTAGTTTTTTAATTCAACATTAGTTTTAAAAGCCACTACTTTTCCTGTACATTGCGCCAACTTTGTTTTTAGGAAAGGGGTTTGTTTTTACGGTTTACGTGATACGCTTAACGTTTTACGTGTTTTTCTTTCTTGCTGTCACATTGAGTGATTTTCGTTTCATAGAAAAAGAAAATAGTATCGAAATGTCTTTTCTTTATTTATCATTTTTTTCTTCAAACTTTTACCTTAATGCAAAAGTTACAAAACATCAAGTCTTTGATTTTCGACGGTCAAAATTAGTTTCAGTCATTCAATATTTTAAATCATTTGCTACGTAAATAGTAAAACATTTTAACCATTTTCTTCAACTTTTTGACACTCGCCTCCAAATCATATGACATTTTCTAATCCTTTTTCAAATACATAATACATTGTACTTTTTACATCGTACAACTCTCAAATCTCAATACTAAAATCTAACATCTCATCTGTACATTTTACTTAATACATAATACATTTTACAACTCAACATCGATACACGAACCTCGAACAAACCATACGGAACGCATATACAATGGATACAGAATGGATACAGCGCGGATACACAACCGATACAGAAAAGTGTCATTTTGGATATACACCGATACAAGAATTTAACACTTTTTAACACATTTTCTGTCATTTCAAGAAATCTTTTTTCATTTTTTGAGCGCAAAAAACGAAACAAAAAACTCTTGTCTTTGATTT